>NZ_JBSSDH010000012.1:0-161518 GCF_054060555.1 Pseudomonas sp. TE6283 | reverse complement strand
CCGGCCTTGCTCCCGGGAGGACCGCGCTGCAGGGCCCATCCTGGGCCCCAGCGCTTGACGGGCATCCATGCCCGTCACCTCCCTCCGCAAGGCCTACGTTCGGCCTCCTGAAGTCGCGAAGGTACGGGCGGCGCCTGGGCTGACGCAGCTGTCGCTAGTGGGCTGTGGTGTTAATCTTCTGATCGCCAAAGCTAAAGCTAAAGCCAAAGCCAAAGCCAAAGCCAAAGCCAAAGCCAAAGCCAAAGCTAGCCCGTATGGCGTTCGGAAGATCAATACGCTTAAGCGCGCTCACCACAAAGATCCAGCGCGAACCAATGCTCCGCCGCCTGTACATCCAGCCCCGCGCCCAACAGCGCAAACAGCTTGCCCAGCGCGGCCTCGCGGGTCATGCCACCGCCACTGACCAGCCCGGTGTCACGCAGGCGGCTGCCAGCGGCATAGGTGTCGAATACCACCGAACCTTCCGGACACTGGCTGATGGCAACGATCATCACCCCACCCTGGCGGGCGTCATGCAGGACGTCGAGCAGCGCCTGGTCGTCGGACGGCCCGGTGCCACTGCCGTAGCACTCCAGCACCAGTCCCTGGATACCGCTATCGAACAGGCCACGCAGATGTTCGGCGGCAAGGCCAGGGAACACCGGCATGACCGCCAGCTTGACCGGCTGGCGTGGCTGACGGTAGTCCAGGCGGGTCGGCAGCTCAGAAGTGTGTTCGCCCTCGCGATGGCGGGGCAACACGGTAAAGGCGTCGAACGCCTCGCTGCGCAGCTTCGAAGCGCGGCAGCCGTGCAGCAGCTGACCGTGGAAGTACAGCTGCACGCCGTCCTCCAGGCCGTTTTCGAACAGGTTCAGGGCTCCGACAAGGTTGGCCCAGGCATCGCTGTCCGGCGCGCCGGCCGGTAGCATGGAACCGGTCAACAGCACTGGTGCTGGCAGGCCCAGCAACAGGAACGACAGGGCCGCGGCGCTGTAGGCCAGGGTATCGGTGCCATGCAGCACCAGCACGCCGTCGTGGCCGTCACGCTCGACCGCCTCGACGATGGCGTCGCGCATCGCCAGCCAGTTGGCCTGTTGCATGTTGGCGCTGTCAATCAGCGGGTTCAGCTCACACAGCGACCAGTGCACCTTCGGCGCATCGCCGCAGTTGGCGAAGTGGTCACGCATGCGCGCTTCGAAGCCACCGGCCGGCGCGAGGCCTTCGGCGGTCTGCAGCATGCCGATGGTGCCACCGGTGTAAAGGACGAGAAGATTCTTGACTGCACGCATGGGAATTTTCCGTAGCGATGTAGCGAAGGAAGAGGCAGCCGCCCACGAACGGGGCGGCTGGGGCAGGGGAGAATATCAGCGCTGAGCGTGCGCCTGAACGGCAGCTTTGTCAGGGGCTGTTTCAGCCTGCGGATTGGCCGGCCAGGCGGCACGGTCCAGGTCCAGGTCGGTGAACTTGCTGGAGTCGAACACCGGCTGCTTGATGCCGGCCTTGCGCTGTGCGTCGTAGTCGCGCATGACGCGCAGGCCGACCTTGAACAGCATGGCCAGGGCGATCAGGTTGACGAAGGCCAGGCAGGTCATGGTGATGTCGGCGAAGGCGAACACGGTCGACAGGTCCTGCGTCGAACCCCACACCACCAGCGCCAGCACCAGGCCGCGGAAGGTCATCAGCACGGAGCGGTTGCGGCTGAGGAACTGCAGGCTGTTCTCGCCCAGGTAGTAGTTGTAGAGAATGCAGGTGAAGACGAACAGCGACAGCGCGACGCTGACGAAGATGCGGCCCCAGTCACCGACCACGGCGGCCAGCGAGTTCTGGGTCAGGACGATGCCGTCACCTTCGAAGCCCGGAGTGTAGAAACCCGACAGCAGGATCAGCAGTGCGGTGCAGGTGCAGATCACGAAGGTGTCGAGGAACACGCTGAAGGCCTGGACCACGCCTTGGGCGCCCGGGTGCTTCACGGCGGCCACGGCGGCGACGTTCGGCGCGCTGCCCAGGCCTGCTTCGTTGGCGAACACGCCACGCTTCACGCCCATGACGATGGCGCTGCCGAGCAGGCCAGCGAACGCAGGGTCGAGGCCGAAGGCGCTCTTGAAGATGGTTTCCAGCATGGCCGGGACGTGTTCGATCTGGGTGCCGATCACGTACAGGGTCACGCCGATGTAGGCCAGGGTCTTGACCGGTACCAGCAGGTCGGACACTGCGGCGATGCGCTTGATACCGCCGATGAAGGTCAGGGCCAGCAGGGCTGCCAGGACGATACCGGTGTGTTTCGGATCGAAGGCAAAGGCGTTCTGCAGCGAGTGGGTCACGGTGTACGACTGCAGGCCGATGAAGGCGAAGCCGTAGGTGACCAGCAGCAGGATCGAGAACACGATCGCCATGCTTTTCAGCTTCAGGCCGTGCTGGATGTAGTACGCCGGCCCGCCGCGGTACAGGCCGTCGCCATCGGCGCGCTTGTAGACCTGGGCCAGGGTGCATTCGAAGAAGCTGCTGGACATGCCCACCAGTGCGGTGACCCACATCCAGAACACGGCGCCCGGGCCACCGAGGGTCACGGCGATACCGACACCGGCGATGTTACCGGCGCCGACGCGCCCGGCCAGGCTCAGCATCAGGGCCTGGAACGAGCTCAGTTGGCCTGCCTGGCCGCGAAGGGATTCCTTGAAGACACCGAACATGTGGCCGAAATGGCGGAACTGGACGAACCGCGAGCGGATGGTGAAGTAACCGCCGAGTCCGACGATCAGCACGATGAGCAGTTTCCCCGAGAGGAAATCGTTGAGTGCTTCGAGCATTGGGAAATGACCTCGATTCTTATTCTTCGCGTGGAAAGACCAGCGGGCGGCAGGCGCACCGCTTTTCATTGGGGGCGCATGGTTGGCTATGACAACTGTGGTTACAATTTCGCGGGTTGCTCCGTTTTGGTGCGACTTGATGCTAGAATGGCGTCACTCGCATCATCCGGACCTGCGCATCATGGGCGATCATTTCGCTATCAACCTCAAATTGGCCTGTAGCCACTACCGCTCTATCTCCGAGGTTTGCCGGCAGCTGTCGATCAATCGCGCGCAGTTCAACAAGTACCTGAGCGGTCAGAGCCGTCCGACGGCTTACAACCTCAAACGCATCGGCGATTTCTTCGGCGTCGAGGATTACGAGCTGGGTCTGCCGGCCGAACAGTTCGCCCGCTTGATCGGCGCACGCACCCAGGAACAGCGTGTCGGTCCTCAGGACGACCCGATCAGCGAACTGTTCAAGCCGCTGCATAAAGAAGCCGGCAACCTGTCGCGCTATTGCGGCTACTACTTCGAATATTCCAACTGCATGTCGGTGCCGGGCTCGATCCTGGTATCGCTGGTGCATCTGTGGGAGGAGCGCGGCAGCTTTTTGTTCGAGCGCCAGGAACGCCAGGAGCGCAGCAGTGGCCTCGACCAGCACGCCGAGGTGCGTTGCCGCTACCTGGGCGCGGCGTTCCAGCTGCAGGACCGGATGTTCCTGATCGACTACGAGTCGCTGACCTTCAACGAGATGAGCCAGACGATTCTCATCCCCAGCTTCAAGAGCCGCATCAGCCGCCTGAACGGCCTCAAGACCGGGGTTTCCAGCGGTGACCGGCGCAATCCGGCGTGCACCCGGGTGGTGTGGGAATACCTGGGCGAGGAGATCAACCGCATCAACGCCTACCGGCAGATCAAGCTGTACCGCCCGGACGATCCGCGCATCGATGACGACATCCGTGATCGGCTGAGCGCGGGGATGGTCAGCAACGGGTTGTTCGAGATCGAGTGAGTCATCATTGATGTCGCATTTATTGCGCAATGATGCGTGGGAACGGGCTTGCCCCGCGATGGCGTCAGCACGACCAACGATGGCGCCCGATCGGACGCCATCGCGGGGCAAGCCCGCTCCCACGCAAGTACAGCAGTCTTCGACCCACTTCAATCGAGAATGAACGCCGCCACCGCATCGGCCACCTGGTCCGCGACCTCCGGCCGGGCACGCAGGTGCGCGGCGATGCCGTGGTCGCAGTCGGTGAGCATCAGGCATTCCACATGGGGCGCCGGCACCGAGCGCAGCAACGCGTGGGTGACCTCCTCGGGAATCGGGCTGTAGCGCTCGACGCCCGCCAGCCGCCGGGTACCGGCCGAGGTGCCGGGCCCCTGGCCGTGGACCCTGGAGTTGAGCCCGTCGTATTCGCCGATCACCAGCAGCACCCGGCCCTGGAACTGGCGCAGGAAGGCGTAGCTGTCGCAGTCGAGGAAGGCATAAGGCTTGCGGATGGCCTCGCTGAAGGCCGGCCCGAAGGGCGCGGCATGGGCCGCGTCGGGGTAGACCGCCGGGCAGATCAGCACCAGCTTGCGCACGCTGGGACGCTGGGCGGCCAGCTTCAGGGCTATGGACGCGCCCAGGCTGTGGCCGACCAAGGTGTCGCTGCGCGTGTCCAGATGCCGGTGAAAGCGCAGGGCCTCCTGCAGGTTGATGTCCAACGAGGCGTCCTTGGCCCCTGGTTCGCTGGCCAGGCTGTGGCCGGACAGGTTGCCGGTCAACGAGCCGATGCCCTGCTGCTGGAGGCGGTAGAGCAACGGGTTGAGGCGGGTGAAGTCGGAGCGTGCGCCGCCGACCACGAACACCGTGGGGGCACGCTCGGCGTCTGGCAGCAGCAGGCGTGCCTGCTGGCGATAGTCGGCAAAATCCTCGTAGATGAACCGCTCCGGGCCGGGTGCGGGCTCGTCGAATTGCCATCTGGCGCGCTGTGCAGTGTTCAGTTCGGCATCCATGTTGATCTCCTTGAACAGGCCTGGCGCAGTATAAGTAGCTGTCGGCAAAGGCGGAATACCGCCCCGGCCGGTGCCAATCGCCACGCGGCGCGCGCCAGGCCTTGCCTGGGTTGGACTTCCCCTGTCGGAAACAGCAAAATGAACCCCTTTCCTCCATCGACCAGACCGGACCTGTTGACTCTATGCGTATGCGCCTGATGCTGTTGGGTGGTGGCAATGCCCTCGGGCAAGCGCTGATTCGTCTTGGGGCCGAGGAAGATATCGCCTTCCTGGCGCCTCGCCCGCCGGAAAACGGCTGGGATCCGGCCAGCCTGACCCTGTTGCTCGACGAGCAACGTCCGCACGCCGTGGTCAACCTGGCCTATTATTTCGACTGGTTCCAGGCCGAGTCCGTCAGCGAGCAACGCCTGGCCCAGCAGGAGCGGGCGGTGGAGCGGCTCGCCGAACTGTGCCAGCACCACGAGATGATCCTTGTGCAACCGTCCAGCTACCGTGTGTTCGATGGCTCGCGCGCCACCGCCTACAGCGAGAAGGACGAGCCGGTGCCGCTCGGCCTGCGCGGCCAGGCGCTCTGGCGCATCGAGCAGAGCGTGCGCGCCATCTGCCCGCAGCATGTGCTGCTGCGCTTCGGCTGGCTGCTGGACGAGAGCATCGACGGCGCGCTCGGGCGCTTCCTGACCCGCGCCGAACAGCCCCAGGAATTGCTGCTGGCCGATGACCGCCGCGGCAACCCGACGCCGGTGGACGACGCCGCTCGGGTGATCCTCTCGGTGCTCAAGCAGCTCGATTGCCAGGCGCCGCTGTGGGGCACCTACCACTATGCTGGCAACGAGGCCACCACGCCGCTGGTGCTCGGCCAGGCGATCCTCACCGAGGCCACCCAGTGGCGCAAGCTGGCCGTGCAGGCGCCGACCGCCCAGGCCCACGCCGCCCGCCCGGATGCCAGCGAGGAGCCACAGCACGCGGTGCTGGCCTGCAAGAAGATCCTTCACACCTTCGGCATCAAGCCCCGCGCCTGGCGCGCCGGCTTGCCGCCCCTACTGGACCGATTCTACCGACATGGCTGACGCCCCCATCCTGATCACCGGCGGTGCCGGCTTCATTGGCTCCCACCTGTGCGATGCGTTGCTGGAGAAAGGCTACGCGGTGCGTATCCTCGACGACCTGTCGACCGGCAAGCGCAGCAACCTGCAGCTCGGCCATCCGCGCCTTGAACTGCTCGAAGGCGATGTCGCCGACGCCGCCCTGGTGGCCCGTGCCGCCACTGGTTGCCAGGCGGTAGTGCACCTGGCTGCGGTAGCCTCGGTGCAGGCCTCGGTGGAAAACCCGGTGAAGACTCACCAGAGCAACTTCATCGGCACGCTCAATGTCTGCGAGGCGATGCGCTTGAACGGCATCCGTCGCGTGCTGTTCGCCTCCAGCGCGGCAGTGTACGGCAACAATGGCGAAGGCCAGTCGATTGCCGAGGACACGCCCAAGGCACCGTTGACTCCCTATGCGGTGGACAAGCTGGCCAGCGAGCAGTACCTGGACTTCTACCGCCGCCAGCATGGGCTGGAGCCGGTGGTGTTCCGCTTCTTCAATATTTTCGGGCCGCGCCAGGATCCTTCCTCGCCGTATTCGGGGGTAATCAGCATCTTCTGCGAGCGCGCCACCCAGGGTACGCCGATCACCGTGTTCGGTGATGGCGAGCAGACCCGCGACTTCCTGTTCGTCGGCGATCTGGTCCAGGTGATGGTGCAGGCGCTTGAACAGCCGGTGGTGGAAGAGGGCGCGGTGAATATCGGCCTGAACCAGGCGACTTCGCTGAACCAGTTGCTCAAGGCACTGGAGCAGGTGGTGGGCGGTTTGCCGGCGGTCAGCTACGGTCAGGCCCGCTCGGGCGATATCCGCCATTCGCGGGCGGACAATTCGCGCTTGCTGGCGCGTTTCGCGTTCCCTGAGCCCACGCCGTTCGTCGAGGGGCTGGCGCGGTTGCTCGGCAAGGTCTGAATCCCCATCGCGGGGCAAGCCCACTCCCACGCCGCCATGGGGGCTGGTGGGAGCGGGCTTGCCCCGCGATGACATCACGAATGCCGGACCACCCGCCGCCGGCAATCCTCCGGCCGCACCTCTCGCCCATCCCGGGCCCGCACCTGCAGCGTCTCCAGCCCTTGGCCACGATCATCGACCAGTTGCGAACGTGACTCCCCCGCCGTGAACAGGTAGCGCTCCCCCCACTGACGCAAGCCGATCACGATCGGAAACACCGAGCGCCCCCGCTCGGTCAGCACATATTCCTTGTAGGCACTGCCATCCGAGGCCGGCTGCTGCACCAGCAGTTCCGCCTCCACCAGCAGCTTCAAGCGCGAAGCGAGGATGTTCTTCGCCAGCCCCAGGTTCTTCTGCAATTCGCTGAAGCGGCGCAGGCCGTCAAAGGCATCGCGCAGGATCATCAGCGCCCAGCGGTCGCCGAGCACCTCCAGGGCGCGGGCCACGGGGCATTGCTGGTTGTTCTCGTCGAGCATGGCGCGATCCTTGGGTGTCTAACTGGTTGCATAATAAAACCACTTTTGTTAAAAGGCCAGTTATGTGGTTTTAAATTGAAACCAGAATTGCAAGGGAGTCTTCGATGTCGACGCTCACCCGTGGATTGACGTTGTTGCTGGCAGCCGCATGCGCACTGGCCGTGGCCACGGTGTATCTCGCCCAACCGCTACTGGAGTCGATGGCGGCGAGCCTTGGGGTGAACAGCGCCCGCGCCGGCCTGATAGTGGGGATGACCCAGGCCGGCTATGCCTTGGGGTTGCTGCTGATCGTGCCGCTGGGGGATCTGCTTGATCGCAAGCAGCTGATCCTCGGCCAATTGCTGGTCTCGTCCGGCGCCTTGCTGGCCGTAGCCTTTGCCGTGGACTGGGCCGTGCTGCTGGCCGCAATGGCCCTGGTCGGCCTGGCTGCGGTGGTGGTGCAGGTGATGGTGGCGCATGCCGCCACATTGGCCACGCCCGCCGAACAAGGGCAGGCGGTGGGCACGGTGACCAGCGGCGTGGTGCTGGGCATCCTCTCGGCGCGCTTGGTATCGGGCGCAGTGGCCGACCTGCTCGGCTGGCAGGGTGTGTATGGCGTGGCGGCAGTGCTTGCGCTGGCGATGGCGGGGCTGCTCGCCTGGCGCTTGCCCGCTGCCAGGCCGCAGGGGCCGGGGCAGCGCTATCGGGCGCTGCTGGCATCGGTGCTGCGGCTGTATCGACATGACCGGCTGCTGCGCCAGCGCGGCCTGTTCGCGGTGCTGGTGTTCGCGGCGTTCAGTGTGCTGTGGAGCGCGATGGTGCTGCCCTTGAGCGCCGCGCCACTGGCGCTGGATCACACGCAAGTCGGACTGTTCGGACTGGCCGGCGTAGTGGGGGCACTGGCGGCAGCGCGTGCCGGGCGTCTGGCCGATCTGGGGCATGGACGGCGGGTGACTGGCTGGGCATTGGGTCTGCTGACCCTGTCGTGGCTACCCATCGCCTGCCTCGAGCAGTCATTGCTGGCGCTGGTAATCGGGATACTGATGCTGGACCTGGCCGTACAGGCAGTGCATGTGACCAACCAGAGCCTGCTGCTGGCGGGGCGCGGCGAGATGGCCAGCCGGCTGATCGGCGCGTACATGTGCTGCTATTCGCTCGGCAGCGGGGTGGGGGCGGTCGTGGCGACCTGGGTTTACGGACAGTGGGGCTGGGTGGCTGTGTGCGGGGTGGGGGCGGGGACAAGCGCGCTGGCCTGGGGCTATTGGGGGTATCTCTGGAGTGTCGAGACGATGCGTGGCGCGCCCGCTCCAGAGGGAGCAGGCGCGCCTGCGGATCAGAACTTGTAGCCGATACCGACCATGTAGACCCACGGATCGACATCGACGTCGACCTTGGTCTTGCCGACGCCCAGGGCGCTCGGGCCGTCGATGCTGGCCTTGGTGTCGATGTCGACGTACCAGACCGCGGCGTTGAGCAGCAGGTTGTCGGTGAGCATGTAGTCCATGCCCAACTGGCCGGCGATACCGACCGAGTCCTTCAGCTTCATGTTGCTGAAGCCCTGGGCCTTGCGGTCGCTGGTCAGGTCTTCATCGAAGAACATCGTGTAGTTGATGCCCACGCCGGCGTATGGCTGGAACTTCGAGGACGGCGCCATCGGGTAGTACTGCAGCGACAGGGTCGGCGGCAGTTGCTTGATGTCGGCCAGCTTGCCGTCCAGGCCAGGGCCGAGGCCCTTGACGCCGACTTTGTGCTGGAACGGGGTAGCGGCCAGCAGCTCGAGACCGATGTGGTCGGTGAGCATGTAGGCGAAGGCCAGGCCCAGCTGGGTGTCGCTGTCCAGAGTCGCCTTGGTGCCCGAGACCTTGGCGCCGTCGAGCTTGATGTCGCCGCTGTTCTCGTTGGGCGCGGTGGTGATGGCGCCGGCGCGGAGGATGAAATCCCCCGCCTGGTGGGCGTGGGCGACAGGGGCTGCAAGCGCCAACGCGACGAGCGAGGCACCGAGCAAGGACTTGTTCATGGAAGCTCCCAGAGGACGTGAGTAATCGAGTAGTCCAATGGTACGAAGCTGACTAAACAGAAAGTTTGACCCAGCTCAAAGAAGCCGTGCTATCGGGGTGACGCAGTGCTCACTTCAGCTCATAAGCGTAGATTTTCTCTGCTTCCATCTGGTAACCGGCGTCCGCCAGTTCGCTGCTGCTGGCCTTGACCTGCATCGTGCCCTCGATCCAGTACGGTTGGTACAGGTCTTCGATGCGCACGCCCATCTCGCTGAAGATATGCACGATCTGGTTCGACGGCGGTGGCGGCACATGGATGCAGGCGCCGTAGTAGGGCACCAGGAGGAACTCGGTGGTGCGGCCTTCGTCGCTGACTTCCAGCGGCACTATGTAGCCGGGAATCTTCACCTGCTGGCCGTCCAGGGCTTTCACCACCGGCGCGTTGGGCGCCTGCTGGCGGGCGGCGGGGGCGGCCTCGGCGGACAGCGCGTCGCTGATCTGCGACAGATCGTGCAGGGGCGTCAGTTGTGGCGGGATGACCGGCGCGCCCTCGGGGATCAGGGCGGGCCAGTCCAGTTCGCGCGGGTCGGCGGCCCAGAGGGGCAGCGAAGTCATCAGCAGGATCGTGAGCAGCAGATACTGAATGATCGGTGTTGCCCTCTTCGCGGGTTTACCCGCGAAGAGGGTGGTGAAGTCTAGGATCATGTCTGTCTCTTAAAGGTGGATCGACAAGCCATCGGCCAACGACTGCCGATAGGCGCGCCAGGCCGGCACGCTACCCATCAGCAGCGCCGCGCCGAGGATGATGGCCAGCAACGTCCACTCGTGGGCGCTCGGCCAGGCCAGTGGCAGGTATAGCCCATAGTTGGCTTGCACATAGCCCTGGGCCAGGGCTATGCCTGCGTACAGCAACCCCAGCCCGGCGGCGATGCCTGCCAGCGCCAAGGCCAGCGCCTCGAGCACCAGCAATCCGGCGATATGCCAGGGACGGGCACCCACCGATCGCAGGATGGCCATTTCCCGGCGGCGCTCGTTGAGGCTGGTGAGAATGGCCGTGAGCATGCCGATCAGGCCGGTGAGCACAACGAACAGCGACACCACGAACAAGGCCTGCTCCGCCGTGCCCATCAGGCTCCACAGCTCCTGCAGGGCCACGCCGGGCAGGATCGCCAGCAGCGGTTCGGCGCGGTATTCGTTGATCTCGCGCTGCAGGCTGAACGTAGCGATCTTGCTGTTGAGCCCGAGCATGAACGCGGTGATGGCCGCAGGCTGCAGGCCCATGGTGCGGGCCTGCTCGGCGCTGATGCGCCCGGCGCCACGGGCCGGCACGCCGTTGTGCCAGTCGATGTGGATCGCCTCCATGCCGGCCAGGCTGATGTGCAGGGTACGGTCCACCGGGGTGCCGGTGCGCTCGAGCACGCCGACCACGGTGAACGGCTTGTCGTCGTGCTTGACCAGGCTGATGGCGGCTACACCATGCGCCAGGACCAGCTTGTCGCCGAGCTTGTAGTGCAGCGCCTGGGCCACTTCGGCGCCGAGCACCACCTCGAACGGATCGTCGGCGAACGCCCGGCCCTGGTCGAGTGCCAGGTGCTGACGGCGGCCGAACTGGTAGTGGCTGAAATAGTCGGTGGTGGTGCCCATCACCCGGTAGCCACGGTGCGAGTCGCCCAGGGAGATGGGGATCGCCCATTTCACCCGCGGGTCGCTGGCGTAGTGCTGGTAGCTGTCCCAGCGGATGTTGTTGGTGGCGTTACCGATGCGAAACACCGAGTACAGCAGCAGGTTCACCGACCCCGAGCGGGCGCCGACGATCAGGTCGGTGCCGCTGATGGTGCTGGCGAAGCTGGCGCGGGCCTCGGTGCGCACCCGCTCGACGGCCAGCAGCAGGCACACCGACAGGGCGATGGCGAACGCGGTGAGCAGGGCGGTGAAGCGGCGGTTGGCCAGGCTGGCCAGGGCAAGGCGAAGCAGGTACATCAGGCCTCCCGGGGCTTGGCGGCGCGGTTGAGCTCGGCCAGGGACAGGTGCCGGTCGAACAGCGGCGCCAGGCTCTGGTCATGGCTGACGAACAGCAGGCTGGCACCCGCGTCGCGGCATTCGTCGAACAGCAGGCGGATGAAGGCCTCGCGGGTGTCGGCGTCGAGGGCCGAGGTGGGCTCGTCGGCAATCACCAGCTCGGGCTGGCCGATCAGCGCCCGGGCCGCGGCAACCCGCTGCTGCTGGCCGATCGACAGGCTGTCGGCGCGGCGGGCGAGCAGCGCCGGGTCGTCCAGGCCCAGATGGGCGAGCAGTTGGGCTGCGGCCTGGTCGATGCTGCCATGGCGCTGGGCGGCGCGGGCCGCGCGGCTTTTCGAGAAGCGGCAGGGCAGTTCGACATTCTCCCGCACCGACAGGAACGGCAGGAGGTTGAACTGCTGGAAGATGTAGCCGGTGTGATCGACCCGGAAACGGTCGCGGGCACCCTGGCCCAGGGCCGCAAGGTCCTGGCCAAGCAGGCGGATGCTGCCTTGTCCGGGGCGGTTGACCCCTCCCAGCAGGCCGAGCAGGGTGGTCTTGCCGCTGCCGCTGGGGCCCTTGAGGAACAGCGCCTCGCCGGGCTCCAGGCGAAATGCAGGGATTTCCAGCAGCGGCGCCTGGCCGGGCCAGGCGAACACCAGGTCATGCAGTTCGATCAGCGGCTGGTTCATTCAGAACGCGACCACGGCCTTGGCGGGGGTGGCCTCGATGCCTTTCTGGCCGTTGGGGCCGATCAGTTGCACGTTGATCTTCTGGGTCTGCGGGAAGGTCTTGAACAGCGGGCCGAGGTCGATCTGAGCGAGTTTGCCCGGGGTGGTACAGGTCAATTGATAATGGGCGTTGACGTCGGCGTGGGCGTGACCGTGCTCATGGCTGTCACCATCCTCGTCGGCCTGGGCGGCGTCGCCGAACAGCGGGCTTTCCAGCTCCTGGGCGTCTTCCTTGCAGCCGGCGGCCGGGGCAACGCCGAACAGTTTCAGGGGCTGTTCGAGCTGCTGGCGGGCAGCGGCGACCTTGGCCTTGTCGGCATCGTTGCTGGCCACGTGCTCGAAGCCGACAATGTTCATCGCCGGGCTGTCCAGTTCCAGCTCGAGGGTGTTGCCGTCGAGCACCGCGTTGAGCTTGGCCACGCCATGCTCGTGGGCACCGAGGGAGCCATGGGCGTGGTCATGATCGTGGTCGTCGTGGGCATGGGCCACGGCCAGGGGCAGCAGGGCGAAGGGCAGGGCGAGCAACAGACGACGCATGGACGGCTCCACAGGCGGTTTGGAAAAGATTATGTGATGTTATAACAATTTTTCTTGGCCACGCCAGCCTGCCTGGCACAGGTTTCATGTTCGTGGGAGCATGGCGACATCGAGACTGGAGGCAGGGTACCTATTGTGAGAATTCGTGGACAGATCGGTGAATGGCCGGTGGACCTGACCATTGAGCTGGCGCCGGAGGAGTGGGCGCAGCTGGGGCGTCGACTGGAAGTGCCGGCGTCTGTCGAGGCGGTGCCGGTCACCACCAGCCCGGCACCTCGGCAGGATGACGGACAATGGGCAGCGGCGCGTGACGTGCTGCGCCAGGCGGGGCAGATGAGCGGGCCGGCGCTGCTGGAGCGCCTGGAGGGGCTGGCCGGGAGCGTGGCGGCGGGCAAGCGGCTGCTGGTGCGCTTGCGCCACAGCAGTGAGGTGAAGGTGGAAAGCGGCGTGGATGCGCCGGTTTATCGCTGGGTGGGGTGAGGGGCTGCAAAGCAGCCCCAACAGCCTCAGAACAGCGCAGCGGACAGCTTGCGGCGATACAGACTGACCAGCGGGTGAGCGTTGCCCAGCAGTTCGAACACCTGCAGCAGCGCCTTCTGCGGCAAGCCGTTCTCGTAGGCGCGGTTGCGCTGGAACAGCTTCAGCAGCCCATCCATCGCGGCTTCGTACTGCTGGCGCGCCAACTGCTGGATGCACAGCTGGTAGGCCGCCTCGTCGTCCTGCGGATTCTGCGCCAGACGGCTCTTCAGCTCGGCGGCTTCCGGCAGGCTGGCGGCCTGGCGCAGGAAGGTCAGCTGGGCCTTGGCGCCGGCCAGGGCGGCCTTGTGCTCGTCGGTCTTGACCGCGTCGAGCACCACTTGGGCCTCGCCCAGTTCACCGCGCTCGGCCAGGCAGCGGGCGTAGAGGATCAGTGCCTCGGCATTGCTGTTGTCTTCACCCAGCAGCACCTGCAGCAGGGCTTCGGCTTCGCTGAAGCGGCTCTCGGCGAACAGTGCCTTGGCCTGCTCCAGCGGCGCGGCGGCGGGCGGCGCGGGCATCTGCACATGGGGTTCGAGCATGGCGCGGATGGCTGACTCGGGCTGGGCGCCGGCGAAACCGTCGACCGGCTGGCCGTCCTTGAACAGCACCACGGTCGGCAGGCTGCGGATGCCGAACTGGGCGACGACCTGTTGCTCGACGTCGCAGTTGATCTTGGCCAGCAGCAGTTCGCCCTGGTAGCCCTCGGCGATCTTCGCCAGCAGCGGCATCAGCGCCTTGCACGGCGCGCACCACTCGGCCCAGAAGTCGACCAGCACCGGCTTGTGGAAGGAGTTCTCGATGACCAGTTGCTGGAAGGTGGCATCGGTGGCATCGAAGATAAAGGGTGTTTCCTGGCTCATCGTGACTCTCGCAAATCCGTGAATGCCTCCACTATAAGGGCTCGCGGCTGGCGTGGTACAGGCTGACCCGGCGGAATTCGTGCGGCTCGGCCAGATCAGGCAGGGTCAGCGCCTCGAGCACCCCGAGCGGGCGGTACAGCGGGTGGCTGAAATCGCGCACCCGCGAATCGGCCACCAGCGCCTGGCGACCACGGCTGAGGAATTCGTCCAGCAGCGGCAGGTTGGCGCGGTCGTAGAGCACATCGGCGACCAGGATCAGGTCGAAGCGGTTGGCCTCTGCGAAGAAGTCGCTGCTGTAGCTCAGCGTCACACCGTTCAGCGCGGCGTTGGCACGGCAGGCGTCCAGGGCCAGCGGGTCGAGGTCGCAGGCCACCACCTCCAGCGCGCCGGCCCGGGCGGCGGCGATCCCGGCGATGCCGGAACCGGCGCCGAAATCCAGCACGCGCTTGCCGCGCACCCACTGCGGGCGCTCGGCCAGGTAGCGCGCCATGGCCAGACCGCTGGCCCAGCAGAAGCTCCAGTAGGGCGGCTCCTCGAGAATGCGCCGGGTTTCCTCGCGGGTGAACTCGCGGTCCATGTTCTGGTCGTCGATCAACCAGAGCTTCAGGTCGCACCCAGGCAGCTCGCTGACGATCAGGCGCGCTTCGCCGATCAGGCCGCTCAGGGCCTGTTGCAGGATTGCCGGGGCCATCTAGGGTGCCTTTTCGAAACGCAGCGGGCCGGTGGCCTGGGTCTGGGCCTGGGCAATGCGCACCGGCGGCAGGTGCAGGATCAGCTGGCCGGAGCGGCTGGCGCGGCCGCGCAGTTCGACCCGGGCACCGGCGGGGAAGGCTTCGGGGTTGAAGCGCAGGCGGTAGGGCAGGGCCTGGCCGGTGCCGCTCAGGGTGCTGCTGGCCAGCAGTTGCTGTGGCCGGCCGCGCTCGTCGATCACCAGCAGGGCCAGCTCCACGTCGGCGCCCGCCGGGATTTCCAGCAGGGTGCCGCTCAGCTCGCGCTGGTAGGCCGGCAGCGGGCCCAGGGGTTCGGTTTTCTTCGCCACCTTGGCCGGCACCGGGGCCGGGGCCTGTTCCGGCTTGGGGCGGTCGCTGCCGCAGGCGGCGAGCAGGGCGGCGCAACACAGCACGACGAGCGCTCGAGGGTGCATGGGGTAGTCCTTCACGGGCAGATTTGCATGGATGGTAAACCCTTTGGCTTGTCTTGCCAGTGCAATGCGCTACCATGGCCCTCCCTTTTTTTGTTGCCTGCCACCATGCACTGTCCGTTTTGCGGTGCCAACGACACCAAGGTCATCGACTCGCGTCTGGTCGCCGAGGGCGAACAGGTGCGTCGCCGGCGCGAATGCGTCGCCTGCGGCGAGCGCTTCACTACCTTTGAAACCGCCGAGCTGGTCCTGCCCCGGCTGATCAAGCAGGACGGCACGCGCCAGCCCTTCGACGAAGACAAGCTGCGCGCCGGCATGCAGCGCGCGCTGGAGAAGCGCCCGGTCAGCGTCGAGCGCCTGGAAGCGGCGCTGGCGCATATCAAGAGCCGCCTGCGTGCCACCGGCGAGCGCGAAGTGAAGTCGCTGGTGGTCGGTGAGATGGTGATGGCCGAGCTGCGCAAGCTCGACGAGGTGGCCTACATCCGTTTCGCCTCGGTCTACCGGCGGTTCCAGGACCTCGACGAATTCCGCGAAGAAATCGACCGCCTGGCCCGCGAGCCGGCTAAAGAGTAAGCATGTCCAGCCAAGCCATTCTCGACGCCCACTACATGGCCCGCGCCGTGGAACTGGCCCGCAAGGGCCTGTACAGCACCCATCCCAACCCCCGCGTGGGTTGCGTGATCGTGCGTGACGGCGAGGTGGTCGGCGAAGGCTGGCATGTGCGTGCCGGCGAGCCGCACGCCGAGGTCCATGCCCTGCGCCAGGCCGGCGAGCGCGCCCGCGGCGCCTGTGCCTACGTCACCCTCGAGCCCTGCAGCCACCATGGCCGCACGCCGCCGTGCGCCGAGGCGCTGGTCAAGGCCGGGGTGGCGCGGGTGGTGGCGGCCATGCAGGACCCCAATCCGCAAGTGGCCGGCAACGGCTTGCAGCGCCTGCGCGAGGCCGGTATCGAAGTCGCCAGCGGCGTGCTCGAGGCCGAGGCCCGGGCGCTCAACCCGGGGTTCCTCAAGCGCATGGAGCAGGGCCTGCCGTTCGTGCGCGCCAAGCTGGCGATGAGCCTGGACGGCCGCACCGCCATGGCCAGCGGCGAAAGCCAATGGATCACCGGCCCTGCGGCGCGTGCCGCGGTGCAGCGCCTGCGCGCCCGCTCCAGTGTGGTGTTGACCAGCGCCGAAAGCGTGCTGTTCGACAATGCCCGCATGACCGTGCGCGGCGACGAACTGGGCCTGGATGACGCGCTCACCGCCCTGGCCCTGTCGCGCCCGCCGTTGCGCGTGCTGGTCGACGGACGCCTGCGCTTGCCACTGGACGCGCCCTTCTTCCAGGCCGGCCCGGCGCTGGTGGTGACCGCCGCCGGTGAAGACCCGCGCTATGCGGCCGCCGGTCATGAACTGATCAATCTGCCCGGCAGCGAGGGTCGCGTCGACCTGCCGGCACTGCTGCGCACCCTGGCCGGGCGCGGGGTCAACGAAATCCTGCTGGAGGCTGGCGCCGGCCTGGTCGGCGCCTTCGCCCGACAGGGCCTGGTCGACGAGTACCAGCTGTTCGTCGCCGGCACCTTCCTCGGCTCCGACGCCCGCCCGTTGCTGGACTGGCCGCTGTCGAAAATGAGCCAGGCGCCGCGGCTGAAGATCACCGAAATGCGCGCGGTCGGCGATGACTGGCGAGTCACTGCCATCCCCCTGCCGCCCCCCGGCGTATAATGCCTGGCTTGCCTCGCGCAGCCCGTATCTAGGAGAACACCATGTTCACCGGCATCATCGAATCCATCGGCACCATCCGCAGCCTCACCCCCAAGGGCGGTGACGTGCGCGTCTACGTAGAGACCGGCAAGCTCGACCTGGGCGACGTCAAGTTGGGCGACAGCATCGCGGTCAACGGCGTGTGCCTGACCGCCGTCGAACTGCCCGGCGACGGCTTCTGGGCCGACGTCAGCGTCGAGACCCTCAAGCGCACCGCCATGGTCGATCTCAAGAGCGGCAGCCGGGTCAACCTGGAAAAGGCCCTGACCCCCACCACCCGCCTGGGTGGCCACCTGGTCAGCGGCCACGTCGACGGTGTCGGCGAGATCGTCTCGCGTGCCGATAACGCCCGCGCCATCCAGTTCCGCGTGCGCGCGCCCAAGGAGCTGGCCAAGTACATCGCCCACAAGGGCTCGATCACCGTCGACGGCACCAGCCTGACGGTCAACGAAGTCGATGGCGCCGAGTTCGAGCTGACCATCGTCCCGCACACCCTGTCCGAAACCATCATGGCCGACTACCGCGCAGGGCGTCGGGTGAACCTTGAGGTCGACCTGCTGGCCCGTTACCTGGAGCGTCTGCTGCTGGGCGACAAGGCCGCCGAGCCGAGCAAGGGCAGTGGCATCACCGAAAGCTTCCTGGCCGCCAACGGCTTCTTGAAATCCTGATTGAGAAGGGGGTGCCGCGTGGCGCTCAACAGCATCGAAGAACTGGTCGAAGACATCCGCCAGGGCAAAATGGTCATCCTCATGGATGACGAAGACCGCGAGAACGAAGGCGACATCATCATGGCGGCCGAGTGCTGCCTGCCCGAGCACATCAACTTCATGGCCAAGCACGCCCGTGGCCTGATCTGCATGCCGATGACCCGCGAGCGCTGCGAAACACTGAAGCTGCCGCTGATGGCGCCGCGCAACGGCTCGGGCTTCGGCACCAAGTTCACCGTGTCGATCGAGGCCGCCGAAGGCGTCACCACCGGCATCTCCGCCGCCGACCGCGCCCGCACCGTGCAGGCCGCCGCCGCCAAGGACGCCAAGGCCGAGGACATCGTCAGCCCCGGCCACATCTTCCCGCTGATGGCCCAGCCCGGCGGTACCCTGGCTCGCGCCGGCCACACCGAGGCCGCTTGCGACCTGGCGCGCATGGCCGGTTTCGAGCCGAGCGGGGTGATCTGTGAGGTGATGAACGACGACGGCACCATGTCGCGTCGCGCCGAACTGGAGGTGTTCGCTGCCGAGCATGGCCTGAAGATCGGCACCATCGCCGACCTGATCCACTACCGCATGATCCACGAACGCACCGTGCAGCGCGTTTCCGAGCAGCCGATCGAGAGCGAGCTGGGCCAGTTCAACCTGGTCACCTACCGCGACGCGGTGGAAGGCGACGTGCACATGGCCCTGACCCTGGGCAAGATCTGCGCCGAAGAGCCGACCCTGGTGCGCGTGCACAACATGGACCCGCTGCGCGACCTGCTGATGGTCAAGCAGCCGGGCCGCTGGAGCCTGCGCGCGGCCATGAGCGCCGTGGCCGAGGCCGGCAGCGGCGTGGTACTGCTGTTGGGCCACCCGCTGGACGGCGACGTGCTGCTGGCGCATATCCGCGAAAGCGCCGGCGATGCGCAGCCCAAGGCACCGACCACCTACAGCACCGTCGGTGCCGGTTCGCAGATCCTGCGCGACCTCGGCGTGCGCAAGATGCGCCTGATGAGTTCGCCGATGAAGTTCAATGCGATATCCGGATTCGATCTGGAAGTTGTAGAATACGTGCCCTCCGAGTGACTTGAGGCGGCCTGATCGCCCATAGACTCGAGTCAAAACCCTCCCGAGGCCGCCACAGCGCGGCCTCGCTCTTGAAGATGAGAACTCCGGAATGACCCTGAAGACCATCGAAGGTACCTTCATCGCCCCCAAAGGTCGCTATGCTTTGGTGGTTGGCCGCTTCAACAGCTTCGTCGTCGAAAGCCTGGTAAGCGGTGCAGTCGATGCCCTGGTACGCCACGGCGTCAGCGAAAGCGACATCACCATCATCCGTGCCCCGGGCGCGTTCGAAATCCCGCTGGTAGCGCAGAAAGTCGCCCAGCAGGGTGCTTATGACGCGATCATTGCCCTGGGCGCGGTGATCCGTGGCGGTACCCCGCACTTCGAATACGTGGCGGGCGAGTGCACCAAGGGCCTGGCCCAGGTGTCCATGGAGTTCGGTGTTCCGGTGGCCTTCGGCGTCCTGACCGTCGACTCCATCGAGCAGGCCATCGAGCGTTCCGGCACCAAGGCCGGCAACAAAGGTGCCGAAGCTGCCCTGTCGGCCCTGGAAATGGTCAGTCTGCTGGCGCAGTTGGAGGCCAAGTGATTAGCGACGAAAGCGATCGTTTCAACCCGCGCGATCCAAAACCTGCGGATGCCGGCAAGCCCTCGAAGAGCGCCAAGCGTCGCGAAGCCCGCAAGCTCGCCACGCAAGCGCTCTACCAGTGGCACATGGCCAAGCACTCGCTGAACGAAGTGGAAGCGCAGTTCCGGGTCGATAACGATTTCTCCGATGTCGACGGCGCCTACTTCCGCGAGATCCTGCACGGGGTCCCGGCGAAGAAGGCCGAGATCGACGAGGCGCTCAAGCCTTGCCTGGACACGCCGCTGGAAGAACTCGACCCGGTCGAGCTGGCCGTGCTGCGCCTGTCCACCTGGGAGTTCATGATGCGCGTCGACGTGCCGTACCGCGTCGTCATCAACGAAGGCGTGGAACTGGCCAAAGTCTTCGGCGCCACCGACGGCCACAAGTTCGTCAACGGCGTGCTGGACAAGCTGGCTCCGCGTCTGCGTGAGGCGGAAGTCAAGGCGAACAAGCGCTGATCGCGGCGCTGACCAGCCATGGGTGAGTTCGAGCTGATCCGTCACTACTTCGCCGCCGCGCCTTGTGCGCAGGGCGGCGAGTGCGTGGCCCTGGGGATCGGCGACGACTGTGCCCTGCTGGACCTGCCCGCCGGCGAGCAGCTGGCGATCTCCACCGACACGCTGGTGGCCGGTGTGCATTTCCCCGCCGTCTGCGATCCGCTGCTGCTGGGCCAGCGTTCGCTCGCCGTGGCGGCCAGCGACCTGGCGGCCATGGGCGCCACGCCCATCGGCTTCACCCTCGCCCTGACCCTGCCCGAATTCGGCCCGGACTGGCTGGCAGCCTTCGCCGATGGCCTCGGCCGCATGGCCCACCGTTGCCGCATGACCTTGATCGGCGGTGACACCACCCGTGGGCCGCTGAGCATCACCGTGACCGTGTTCGGCCGGGTACCGGCAGGCCAGGCCCTGCGCCGCAGCGGCGCGCAGCCGGGCGACCTGCTGTGCGTCGGCGGTTTTTTGGGCAACGCAGCGGGGGCCTTGCCGCTGGTGCTGGGCGAGCGCGAGGCGGCTGCCGAGGTGGCCGGTCCGCTGCTGGAGCACTACTGGTCGCCTTTGCCCCAGCTGCAACTGGGCGAGCGCCTGCGCGGCCTGGCCACGGCGGCACTGGATATCTCCGACGGCCTGCTGGCCGACTGCGGGCATATCGCCAAGGCGTCCGGCGTTGCGCTGGAGGTGAACCTGGCGCAGGTCCCCGTGTCTGCTCCTTTACAGGCTTTCCTCGGGCACGAGGCGGCAGTGCAGGCGGCGCTCACCGGTGGCGACGACTACGTGCTGGCCTTCACCTTGCCGGAAATCGCACTGAACTCCCTGGCCCGCGAGGTTCACGTCATCGGCCGTGTGCTGCAAGGCCAGGGCGTGACCCTGCTTGACCCGCAGGGCCAGGACATCACCCCCGTGCAGCGGGGCTATCAACATTTCAGGGAGACACCGTGACCGACCACCCCAACCAGGTGCCTGCGGAGTTCGTTCCGCCTTCGGTCTGGCGCAACCCGTGGCACTTCATCGCCTTCGGCTTCGGCTCCGGCACCCTGCCCAAGGCCCCCGGGACCTGGGGGTCGCTGGTGGCGCTGCCGTTCATCCCGCTGTGGCAGATGCTGCCCGACTGGGGCTACTGGTTGCTGCTGGGTATCAGCATGCTGTTCGGCGTGTGGCTGTGCGGCAAGGTGGCCAACGACTTGCGCGTGCACGATCACGAGGGCATTGTCTGGGACGAGATCGTCGGCATGTGGATCACCCTGTGGCTGGTGCCGGAAGGCTGGCAGTGGCTGCTGGCGGGGTTCCTGATGTTCCGCTTCTTCGACATCCTCAAGCCGTGGCCGATCCGCTGGGTCGACCGCCATGTGCATGGTGGGTTCGGGATCATGCTCGACGATATCCTGGCCGGCGTGTTTGCCTGGCTGGGCATGCAGGTTCTGGTGTGGGCGGTGGCCTGATACAGGGAGCGTTGCGATGGCCGTGAGGAGTGTGTTGCTGGCGTGGGTGCTGCTCTGGGCGGCACCCGGTGTCATGGCCCAGGAGCAGCAGGTGCGCCTGGTCAGCGAGGAGTGGCTCGACTACACCAACGCCGATGGCAGCGGGCTGGCCTGGGACGTGCTGCGCAAGGTGTTCGAGCCGGCCGGCGTCAAGGTCCAGGTGCTGAGCGCGCCATACAGCCGCTCGGTCGGCTTGGTGAAGCGGGGCGAGGCCGATGCCTGGGTCGGCTCCTACAAGGAAGAGAACGACGACAATCTCTATCCGCGCTGGCATTTCGACATGGACCATATCTATGCCCTGGGCCTGGCCGGCAAGCCGCAGCCGACACTGGAGACCATCGGCCAGTATCGCCTGGCCTGGGTGCGTGGTTATGACTACGCCAGCTACCTGCCGAACGTGCACAATTTCCGCGAGGTCCAGCGCCGCGAAGGGATCCTGCCCATGCTTGAGCATGACCGGGTGGATTTCTACGTCGATGCGCAGACCGAGGTCGAATATGTGCTCGGACAGGCGCCCGAGCCCCAGCGTTTTCGCAGCACCCACGTCGCCGAGCTGCCGCTGTACCTGGCCTTCACCCGCAGTGCCCAGGGCGAGGCCCTGCGTGACCTGTTCGACCGGCGCATGGCGCAACTGGTCCGTAGTGGCGAGCTGAAGCCGATCTTCGAGCGTTGGAAGCAGCCGTATCCGTTTACCAGCGATAGTCAGCCTCACTGAGTAGCGGGGTGTGAGAGCAGGCGTCAGCAACACCATAAGCATCGAACTTTTCGATCTTAAGCCACCCTATTCCTCCTGCGCACCTGCGCCGGGCTGCTGATACAATCGGCCGATCTGAAAAATCCTACTACCCAGGAGCACAACGTGCCCGTCGTCTTTGTTGCCGCCTCTAAACTCCCGACTCCCTTTGCGACCTTCACCATGCATGGCTTCCTCGACGAAGCCACTGGCCGCGAGCACGTGGTGCTCAGCCTGGGTGACATCGCGGACGGCGAGCCGGTGCTGGGGCGCCTGCATTCCGAGTGCCTGACCGGCGATGCGCTGTTCAGCCAGCGCTGCGACTGCGGCTCGCAACTCGAAGCCGCGCTGCAGGCCATCGCCCGCGAAGGCCGTGGCGTGCTGCTGTACCTGCGCCAGGAGGGCCGTGGCATCGGCCTGCTGAACAAGATCCGCGCCTACGAACTGCAGGACGGCGGCGCCGACACCGTGGAGGCCAACGAGCGCCTGGGCTTCGCCGCCGACCAGCGCGACTACGCCATGTGCCTGCCGATGCTCGAGCACCTGGGTGTGAAGTCGCTGCGTCTGATGACCAACAACCCGCGCAAGGTCAAGGCGCTGACCGACATGAGCATCAAGGTCGCCGAGCGCGTACCGCTGCATACCGGTCACAACCCGCACAACCGCCTGTACCTGGCCACCAAGGCCGACAAGCTTGGCCACATGATGGGCAACAAGCACCAGGGCGAGGTGCCACAGGCGTGACCCGCGGCGAGGTGAAGCGGCGGCTGGCCCTGGCCTGGTGGCAGTACCTGGCCGTGGGCCTGTTGCCGTTGCCGATAATGGCCTGGGCGTTCGGAGCAGGAGAGCCGCTGATCCCGGTGCTGGCCATGCCCTTGTTCATCGCCGGGGCTGCGACCATGTTCCTCAGCCTGCCGCGCTTCGGCGCCTACAAGCGGGCGTTGATCGCCACCGACAAGCAGCTGGGCACGCCGGATGAACCCGCTGCCTGGATCGAGTTGGCGCGGGTCAGGCGCCTGGCCATGCTGTTCGCCTGCTTCCCGGCCTGGGTCGCGGCGCTGTCGGTGCTGGTCGGGCTGGAGGCGGTGCCGCAGATCCTTCTCGCCCTGTCCACCGTGGTGGTGCTGTATCTCTACCGTATCCCGCGCCAGCTCGGCTGATGCGGGCGTCCCTCGCCTTCCTCGCATTGCTGTGCCTCGGCACCTTGGCCGATGCCGAACCGCGTGTGGTCAGCCTGGCGCCATCGATGACCGAGATTGTCCTCGAACTGGAAGCCGGCGACCTATTGGTGGGCCTGCTGGACGCGGGGGAGCGTCCGCCGAGCCTTCAGGCCCTGCCCTCGGTCGGGCGCCATGGCCAGCTGGACATGGAGCGTCTGCTCAGCCTAAAGCCTGACCTGCTGCTGCTCTGGCCCGGCAGCGTCGCGCCGGCCCAGCGCGACCAGCTCAAGCGCCTGGGTATCGCCACATTCAGTGGCGAGCCCGGCAACCTCGACCAGTTGATCGAGCAGATCGAAGCCATTGCCCGGCGCCTTGGGCGGGACGAGCAGGGCCATGCCTATGCCGCCGGCCTGCGTGAGCGACTACAAGCGCTGCGCGAACGCTACCGGCGCGACACGCCGCTGCGGGTGTTCTACCAGGTCTGGGACGAGCCGCTGTACACCCTGGGCGGGCGCCAGGTGGTCAGCGATGCCTTGCGCGTCTGCGGGGCGCGCAATGTGTTCGACGACCTGACCCAGCCCGCGCCGCAGGTCAGCGTGGAGTCGGTGCTGCTGCGCGATCCCGAGGTGATCCTGGCGGGTGACGCGGCGCAGCTGGCCAGCTGGCGTCGCTGGCCGCAGATGAGCGCCGTGCAGGAGGAAGGCTTGCTGGTGGTACCGGACAAGGGCCTGGAGCGGCCCAGCGGGCAGATGATCGAGGCCACCGCCCGGCTGTGCGCGCTGTTGGAGGCTAGAGGGACGGGGTCCAGGTAAGGCTCAGCAGCCAGGTGCGGCCTTCTTCGCGGTAGCCGTAGTCGGCCCCCTGATGGTTGTACAGGGTACGGCTGTAACGCTTGTCCAGCAGGTTGTCGAGCTTCAGGTCGACCTTCAGTTCGCGGGTGGCTGCCCAGCCACCGCGAATGCCCAGCAGCCCGTAACCGCCGATGGGGGCTTCGTTGGTTTCGTCGTTGTAGCTGCCGCTGACGGCTTGCCAACTGGCGCCGACATTGAAGCGGTCGAATTGACGATCGATATCCAGGCTCAGGGTACGCCTGGCGCGCCGGGCGAGCGTATGGCCGTTCTTTTGGTCGCGCGGGTCGATCAACGCCAAGCCTAACTGTGATGTCCAGGCTCCCCATTGCTGGTCCAGCGCCATCTCGAAGCCATTGATGCGGGCCTGGGCAACGTTGCGCATGGCATCGGCCGCTTCGTCGTAGCTGATGGCGTCTCGCAAGTCGGTACGATAGAGCGAGGTTTCCAGGCGGCTGCTGTCGGTCAGTTGGCTGCGCCATTGCACTTCATAGGACTTCGAGTGCTCCGGCTTGAGGTCTGGGTTGCTGAACCCGGGGTAGTAGAGGTCGTTGAATGTAGGGGCACGGAACCCCTCGCTGTAGGACAGCAGCAGGTCATTGCGGGCGTTCAACGGCAGCGTCAGGCTGCCGCTCCAGGTGGTCTGGCCGCCGAACTGCTGGTTCTTGTCATGGCGCACGCCAAGTTCGGTCGAGAAGTAATTGCCCTGGAACCGGTGCTGGGCGAAGGCTGCGCGGTTCCAGCGGCTGTCCTCGTTGAAGTCGGTGCTCGCATGTACCCGGTCTTCGTACCACTCGCCACCCAGCAACAGGCTGTTGTAGTCATTCAGCGTCAGATCGTTCTGCCAGGTGACCTGGTCACGGTAGGTGTTGAACGGTGAGCTTTTGTGCGTGAGCTTGTCGCGGCTGTCATCGCGGTTTTCACTGTGGGCCACTTCCACTCGGGAGTGCCACTGCTCGGCCAGTTGGGCGTCAAGGTAGCTGCCCAGGCTGCTGACGGCGAAGTTCGAGTAGGGCATCTGCGGGCTGCCGCCACGAGGCTCGTCGAACTCACGACGCCCACGGTTATCGAGCAGATTCAGGCCCGCCTCGAAACGCTCGTTGAAGGCATGGCTCAGGCTCAGGTTGAGCGAGCGGTTGCGGTAGGCGTCCTGGTCGCCATCGCTGGCATACGACGGTCCGGTCGAGTCGATACCGGCGGTTTCGTCCAGGCTGGCGCCGAGATTGAAACGTGTTGCGTCGTCGCCGCCCGACAGCCCCAGGCTGCGTAGCCAGGTCTGATTGCTGCCGGCGGCCAGGCGCAGGCGCGGTTGCAGGCCCGGGTCGCCGCCACGACGGGTGAAGATCTGGATCACCCCGCCAATGGCGTCGCTGCCGTAGACCGCCGAGCGCGAGCCGCGCAGCACTTCCACACGTTCGATCTGGTCGACGTCGAGAAACTGCAGGCCACTGTCGCCAGAGGTGGCGTTGGCGATGCGCACGCCGTCGACCAGCACCAGGGTCTGGGCAGCCTTGGTGCCGCGGATGAAGATGCCGGGCAGGCTGCCGCGACCGCCGGTGGGCGCAACCTGCACGCCGGGGACACGGGCGAGCAGGTCGGTGACACCGCTCGGCTGCAGGCGGTCGATATCGGCACGGGTGAACACTGTGTTGGCGGCGCTGGTGGCGGCGCGTGACTCGACCTGGCGGCTGGCGCTGATCAGCACGTCGGGAAGCTTCAGGGCGTCATCGCGGGAGGGTTCGGCGGCCAGGGCGGCGGCGGGGAGGCAGAGCAGGAAGAAGGCGCGGATCTTCATGGGCAGTTCCATTGCGATCGCGGGGCAAGCCCGCTCCCACGAGACCTGTGGGGTCTTCGTGGGAGCGGGCTTGCCCCGCGATTGGGTTTTACAGGCCGAGCTTGGTCATGCGGGCGGTGACGGCCGCCTGTATACCAGCCACATCCAACCCGCATTCAGCCAGCATCTGCGCCGGCTTGGCATGCTCGACATAGATATCCGGCAGACCCAGGTGCAGCAGCGCCTTGACCACGCCCTCGCGAGCCAGGAACTCGCCAACGGCAGCACCGGCGCCACCCATGATGGCGTTCTCCTCGATGGTCACCAGCAGCTCATGGCTGGCGGCCATCTCCAGCAGCAGGGCCTCGTCCAGCGGCTTGACGAAACGCATGTCGACCACGCTGGCGTCGATCTGCTCGGCCACCTGCAGGGCCTCGGCCAGTTGCACGCCGAACACCAGCAGGGCGACCTTGCCGCCCTGGCGACGGACCACGCCCTTGCCGATCTCCAGCGGCTCGAGGTCGCCGCTGATCGGTGCATTCGGGCCGGTGCCGCGCGGGTAGCGCACGGCGGCCGGGCCCTTGTAGTGGTGGCCGGTGCTGAGCATCTTGCGCAGCTCGTTCTCGTCGCTGGGGGTCATCACCAGCATGCCGGGGATGCAGCGCAGGTAGGACAGGTCGTAGGCGCCGGCGTGAGTCGGGCCGTCCTCGCCGACCAGGCCGGCGCGGTCGATGGCGAACAGTACATCGAGGTCCTGCACCGCCACATCGTGAATCAGTTGGTCGTAGGCGCGCTGCAGGAAGGTAGAGTAGATCGCCACCACCGGCTTGGCGCCTTCGCAGGCCATGCCCGCGGCAAAGGTCACCGCGTGCTGTTCGGCAATGGCGACGTCGAAGTAGCGCTCGGGGTAGCGTTCGCTGAAGTCGACCAGGTCCGAGCCTTCCTTCATCGCCGGAGTGATGCCCACCAGGCGGTTGTCGGCGGCGGCCATGTCGCACAGCCACTGGCCGAACACGGCGGAATACTTCGGCCCGCTGGCCTTCTTCGGCGCCACCGGCTTGTCGGCCGGCTCCAGCTTGGTGATCGCGTGGTAGCCGATCGGGTCGACCTCGGCCGGGGCGAAGCCCTTGCCCTTCTTGGTGACCACGTGCAGGAACTGCGGGCCCTTGAGGTCGCGCATGTTGCGCAGGGTGGCGATCAGGGTCGGCAGGTCGTGGCCGTCGATCGGGCCGATGTAGTTCCAGCCCAGTTCCTCGAACAGGGTACCGGGCACCAGCATGCCCTTGGCGTACTCTTCGGTGCGGCGGGCGATCTCCCAGGCGCCGGGCAGGCGCGACAGCACTTTCTTGCTGCCTTCGCGCATGCTGGCGTAGGTGCGGCTGGAGAGGATCTTGGCCAGGTAATTGGACAGGCCGCCGACGTTGCGCGAGATCGACATGTCGTTGTCGTTGAGGATGACCAGCATGTCGGCATCCACTTCCTGGGCGTGGTTCAGCGCCTCGAAGGCCATGCCGGCGGTCAGTGCGCCGTCGCCGATCACGGCGATCGACTTGCGTGGGTCGTTCTGCAGGCGGGCGGCGATGGCCATGCCCAGGGCGGCGCTGATCGAGGTGCTGGAATGACCGACGCCGAAGGTGTCGTATTCGCTCTCGCTGCGGCGCGGGAAGGCGGCGATGCCGTCCTTCTGGCGCAGGCTGAGCATGCGCTCGCGGCGACCGGTGAGGATCTTGTGCGGGTAGGCCTGGTGGCCGACGTCCCACACCAGCCGGTCATCCGGGGTGTCGAAGACGTAGTGCAGGGCGATCGTCAGCTCGATGACGCCCAGGCCCGCGCCAAAATGCCCACCGGTCTGACCGACGGTGTAGAGCAGCTCCTGGCGCAGCTCGTCGGCCAGGGTCTCCAGGTCGGCTTCGGCCAGCCGGCGCAGGCCGGCGGGCGTGTCGGCGCGGTCCAGCAATGGCGTGACCGGGCGTTCGCGGGGGATCTCTTGAAACGTCGTGGGCATCAGGCGTGTCGTTATAGGTGTGAAGACGCGGCAGTTTACCCCATTGTAGGAAAAGCTGCCCATTCGGACGGGTGTATGAGGGCCACCGATGCGGAAGAGATCCTGTAGGGGCGGCCTTGTGTCGCGATAGGGCCGCGTAGCGCCCCCGGCAATTTCTGCCTTGATGCTGAAATCTGGGGCTGCTTTGCAGCCTTTTCGCGACACAAGGCCGCTCCTGCAGGGGGATGTGTCAGGCCTTAGTGGCGGCGTTCGACGATGTAGCGGGCCAGGGCCCGCAACGGCTCAGCGTTGTCGCCGAAACCTGCCAGCGCGGCCAGCGCCTGGTCGCGCAGCTCCAGGGCATAGGCCTTGGCCGTTTCCAGCCCGAGCAGCGCCGGGTAGGTCGGCTTGTCGCGGGCGATGTCGGCGCCCTGGCGCTTGCCCAGGGTGGCGGTGTCGCTCTCCACGTCAAGAATGTCGTCCTGCACCTGGAACGCCAGGCCGATGGCCTGTGCATAAATCTGCAGGGCATCGAGCTGGGCCAGATCGGCGCGGGCGCTGGCCAGGGCGCCAAGGCGCACGCTGGCTTCGATCAGAGCGCCGGTCTTGTGCCGGTGCATGTATTCCAGGGCTTGCTGGTCCAGCTTGACGCCCACCGAGCCCAGGTCGATGGCCTGGCCGCCGACCATGCCGGCGGGGCCGGCGGCTTTGGCCAGGGCCTGGACCATCTGCAGGCGGAGAGCGTCGGACTGCGGGCTCAGGCACGGGTCGAGCAGGGCACTGAAGGCCAGGCTCTGCAGCCCGTCGCCGGCGAGGATCGCACAGGCTTCATCGAACGCCTTGTGGGTGGTGGGCTGGCCGCGACGCAGGTCGTCGTCGTCCATCGCCGGCAAGTCGTCATGCACCAGCGAGTAGGCGTGGATCAGTTCCACCGCGCAGGCCGCGCCGTTGGCATGCTCGGCAGGCACGCCGAAGGCTTCGCAGGCGGCATAGGCCAGCAGCGGGCGCACGCGCTTGCCGCCGTTCATCACGCTGTAGCGCATGGCGGCATAGAGGCGTTCGAGTTCCTTCGACGGTGCCTGGAACAGCGGTTCGAGGGCGGCGTCGACCCGTGCCTGGGCGCTCTGCTGGTACTGGGCGATCATGCCTCGGGCTCCGCGTCGAACGGCTGGGCAGCCAGTTCGCCGTCACGCTCCAACAAGATCTGCACTTTCTGCTCGGCCTGGGCCAGGGCGCCCTGGCAATCGCGGGTCAGGGCGATGCCCTGCTCGAAGGCGGCCAGCGACTCTTCCAGCGACAGTTCGCCGTTCTCCAGGCGTTCGACCAGGGCTTGCAGGTCGGCGAGGGATTGTTCGAAATCGATGGAGGTTTTTTTGCGGGCCATGGCGACTGTCTCGGTGGCATTCAGAACGGCGCGACACTAGCAGAGCGGGGCAGGGGGAGCAAATTGCATGGGCCTATCGTTCGTCGCATTTTGTTGCACTTGTTCGGTGCGAGCCATCTTGCAATCGGCGATGCAATCGAATTGTGGGGGTGACGGCCCTCTGCCATAATCCGCGCGCTCTGGCCCGAGGGTCAGGGACCTTTCTTCCCGACGTCATGTAATGGACTACGTTGTGAGCTTCCTCTCGATCGAATTCGGCCTCTGTTTCACGCTGTTCTTCATTCTTTATTGGAGCCTGTGCTGGAGCGTGCGGTTGCAGAACCTGCTGCTGCTGACCGCCAGCTATGGCCTGGTGGCGAGCTTCAGCCTGCAGTCGTTGTACATCCTGCTGGGCTACAGCGCGCTGGTGTACCTGCTCGGCCTGCTGGCGGGGCGCTATCCCGGGCGCTGGTTCAGTCGCGTGCTGCTGCTGACCCTGGTGCTGGGCTGCTTCTACCTGTTCAAGTACCAGGAGTTCTTCGTCGGCGGCGCCCAGGGCGCCCTGGCGGCGGCCGGGTTCGAGGTGTCGCTACCGCTGCTGGAAGTGCTGGTGCCGATCGGGCTGTCGTTCTATACCTTCCATTCGGTCAGCTACCTGGTGTCGATCAACCGCCGCGAACTGGCGCCGGCGGCGCCGCTGGACCTGGCCCTGTACCTGGCGTTCTTCCCCAGCCTGGTGGCCGGGCCGGTCAACCGTGCCCTGCACATGCTGCCGCAGATCCGTCCGCCGGCCATGCGCCAGGTGCTGGAGCCGCAGCGGGCGCTGGGGTTGATCGCGATGGCGGTGGTCAAGCTGTTCTTCCTCAGCGCCTGGCTGGGCAGCGAGTGGGTCGACCCGGTGTTCGACACCCCGGGCAGCGCCAGCCCCGAACAGGTGCTGTTGAGCGTGTACGGCTACAGCTTGCTGATCTACTTCAACTTCAGCGGCTACACCAACCTGGTCACCGGTATCGCCCTGCTGCTGGGCTTTCGCCTGCCGGACAACTTCGACGCGCCGTACGCCGCGCACAACCTCAAGGAATTCTGGGGGCGCTGGCACATCAGCCTGTCGCGCTTCATCCGCGACTACGTGTACATCCCGCTGGGCGGCAATCGCAAGGGCGCATGGCGCGGCAACCTGAACATGCTGCTGGCGATGCTGGTGTCCGGCCTGTGGCACGGGGCGAGCGTGAACTTCATCATCTGGGGCGCGCTGCATGGTGTCGGCCTGGCCATTTCCAAGCTGTTCAGCCAGTGGTTTCCGGGCTTCGCACGGCTGCCGGGCTCCGGCCTGCTGGCGCGCCTGATGACCTTCCACTACGTGGCCTTCGCCTGGATCTTCTTCCGCAGTCCGACGCTGGACGGCGCGCTTGAGATGCTCGTCGACATCGGCCAGCTGAGCCTGGCGGGGCTGAACAGCGCCACCGGCCTGATGCTGCTGGCCTGCGTGCTGTTCGTGGCCAGTTATCCACAGTGGCTGGTGCTGTTGCGCCAGAGTGGCGCGCTGTTCCAGCGCCTGCCGTGGCAGCTGTATCCGATCCCGCTCGGGGTCGGTGTGTCGCTGGTGATTTTCGCTTCGCAGTCGGGCGTGCCGGGGTTCATCTATGCAAGCTTCTGATAGCAAACAGCTGTTCCAGGTGCAGATGGGCGCCGCCCGTGGCTTGTATGCGATCGTGGTCACCACCGCATTGCTGTTCTGGCTGAACCAGGACTCGATCAAGCTCTACTGCCAGCAGAAATACCACCAGAGCTGCGAGATACCGCTGCTGGGTCAGATGCCGGCCTGGCGCATGGGGGCGCAGTTGACGGCCATGCTGGAGGCGCAACGCGATGGCCTGCTCGAGCAGTGGCTGCCCGCACAGCAACTGGTCGAGGGGCCGGCGGTCGAGGTGCTGCCCGCACCGCTGCCGGTGGTCACGGTCGATCTGGAAACCCCGGCGGCCGTGGCCAAGCCGTTGCCACCGGTGTCGACGCCGGCGCATGTGCAGCCGACGCCTGCGCCGCTTCATGCGCCAGCCCCCGTCGTTGTCGCCCAGCCTGCGCCGCCCGCGTCTGCACCCGCGTTGCTGCAGCCGGGTACCGTGGCCTCGCTGGCCGCTGGCGACGACGTGTTCCTGGTCGGCGACTCGCTGATGCAGGGCGTGGCGCCGCACCTGGCCAACAGCCTGCGCAAGCGCTACCAGATCCGCACCTTCAACCTCAGCAAGCAGAGCACCGGCCTTGCCTACCCGGGCTTCTTCAACTGGCCGAAGACCGTGGCCGACACCCTCGACCATGAACCGAACGTGCGCCTGATGGTGGTGTTCCTCGGCCCCAACGACCCCTGGGACATGCCCCAGGGCAAGGGCAAGCCGTTCCTGCGCTTCAAGTCGCCGGAGTGGGAACTCGCCTACCGCGCCCGTATCGATTCGATCCTCGAGCAGGCCCGCACGCACAACGTGCAGGTGATCTGGGTCGGGCCGCCGAACATGGAGAAGGCGCGATTGTCCACGGCCATGGGCTACCTCAGCGGGCTTTACCAGGAGCAGACCGCGCTGTTCGGCCAGCACTATGTCTCGGCCAACCCGATCCTCGGGTACACCGACGCCAACTTCTCGTATACGGTGCAGACACCGCAGGGCAAGCGGGTCAAGGTGCGGGTCGACGACGGCATTCATTTCACCATCACAGGCCAGAAGATGATCGCCGAACAGGTTCTGTCGCTGATCAGTTTTCCGGGCCTGACCGTTACAGGACATTGAGATGCGCCAATGGCATCACCTGCTGGGCCTGGCCCTGCTGATCAGCGCCGCGCCGGGTTGCAGCACCGGCGCCAACAGCGTGAGCGCCCAGCCCACGGCCCGGCCAGCCGTCGCGCCAGCCACCCGCCAGGACGGCAACCTGGCCTTGCTCGCCGGCAAGCTGCGCAATGCCGGCCGGGCGCCGGTCGCCATCGTCCAGCTGGGAGACTCGCATACCGCCGCCGACCTGTTCAGCGGCGAGCTGCGCAAGCTGTTGCAGGCGCGCTACGGCGACGGTGGCATCGGCCTGGTGCCGGCCTCGCCGGTGCCGGGGATCCGCAACGACCGGGTGATCATCAAGAGCGAGAAGCGCCAGTGGGAGCTGGTGTCGGCGCGCAACCAGCAGAGCTCGCAGTTTCCGTTGGGGGGCTACCTGTCGCTGCCGTTGGCCAATCGCGCCAGTGTGGTGCTGCAGGCGCGGGACGAGGATCGCCAGCGCTACAAGGTCTCGGCGCTGTACCAGTCGAGCGCCAGCGCCAGCCTCTTCGTCAATGGCGGCCAGCGCCGCGTGTTGCCGGCCAGCAATGGCCAGTGGCGCTTCAGTCCGGCCTACGCCAATGTCGGCCTGCCGGTGCAGCTGAGCGTCGAGGGCGGCAGGGGTGTCGCTTTGGGTGGCTGGTACATCCAGGGCCAGAAGAATGCCGGGGTGACCTACTCGGCGCTGGGTATCAACGGCGCGCGCCTGGACGTGGTGGACAAGTGGCAGCCGGGCTGGCGCGACAGCCTCAAGGCCGTGCGGCCTGACCTGATGATCCTGGCCTACGGCACCAACGAAGCGTTCGACGACAAGCTCGACCTGGCGCTGTACCAGACGCAACTGGACGCGACCCTCACGGGCCTGCGCAAGGACCTGCCGCAGGCGGCGATCCTGCTGGTCGGTCCGCCAGACTCGATCAAGCAGCGCAAGGCGCGCAGCTGTGCGGCGCGCCAGCCGCAACCGCTGGCCTCGGTGATCCGTATCCAGAAGCAGATGGCGCGCAAGCACAAGGCGCTGTTCTGGGATTGGCAAGGGTTCATGGGTGGGCCGTGCTCGATTGCCGGCTGGCAGGCAGGTGGGCTGGCGCGGCCGGATCTGGTGCACCTGACGGCGGATGGTTATCGCAAGAGTGCGGCGGGGTTGTATGAGTTTCTGAAGGGGCCTTTGGGGTTGCGTTGAGGCCTGGCCTCATCGCGGGGCAAGCCCGCCCCCACGGTGGTCGGGGGCGGGCTTGCTCAGGTATCAGGCCGGCTCGGCCTGCAACTCGACCATCGCCTCGCGATAGCGCGCCAGTTCCTCGATGGTCAGCACCGGCAGGTTGTACTGCCGCGCATACACCGCCACCTGCTCGCCGCGGGCCATGCTGCCGTCGGGGTTCATCAGTTCGCACAGCACCGCTGCCGGGCGCAGGCCGGCCAGGCGGGCCAGGTCCACCGAGCCTTCGGTGTGGCCGCGGCGGGTCAGCACGCCGCCATCGCGAGCGCGCAGCGGGAACACATGGCCTGGGCTGACGATATGACGTTCCTGCGCGGTCGAGCGCAGCGCGGCCTCGATGGTGGTGATGCGGTCCTGTGCCGACACGCCGGTGCTGACCCCTTCGGCGGCCTCGATGGTGACGGTGAAGCCGGTGCCATGGCGGGCTTGGTTGTTCTGCACCATCGGCGCCAGCTGCAGGGCATCGACGGTGGCTTCGTCCAGGCACAGGCAGACGATGCCGCTGCAGTCGCGGATCATCATGGCCATGGTCTGCAGCGAAAGGTTCTCGGCGGCGGCGACGATATCGGCTTCGTCCTCGCGGTCGTCGTCGTCGAGCAGCAGCACGGGGCGCCCGGCCTGGAAGGCGGCGATGGCGGCACTGACGTTGGGGAATTGCGTGTTGAGCATGGTGGACATGAAACGCTCCTCGTGAATGATCGATGAACGTCTCGGGGCGAACATAATGCGCGCGCAGGGGCGCCCGGACGGACCCTGCCAAACGCCTTCTTTCATCCGGACTATGACCGTCGGCTCTGGAGTCGCACCAGATCTGCTGACCCCCGGCATGGCCGGGGCGCTCGCGGGCTCATCTTTCGATTTACCGCCGGTGGGGACTTTCACCCCGCCCTGAAGACCGGCCAAGCATACAGCACTGTGCTAGCGGGCTGGCAAGCCCTACGACTTTAGTTGCTGCCAGTCCAGCCCGAAGCGCGCCAGGTACTTGCGCAGGCGGTCGGCGTCGTTGGGGTTGGCCTTCTCCTGGCGCGATATCGCGAACAGCTGACGCCCGGCTTCTGACAGGCTCGGTGCGCGGCGGCAGACGTCGATCACCGCCTGTAACTGCACCTGGTCGAACAGGTCGAGTGCGCGGTCGGCCAAAAGTGGCTCGCTGGCCGACTCCAGGCCCCATGCATAGCGTAGCCGGGCAATCTCTTCCTCGACCATTTCCTCATCGATACGCCCGCTGTCGGCCAGGGTCGCCATGCGCGTGATCGACGCCGACAGCTCGCGGAAGTTGCCGGCCCAGCGGGCCTCGCCGGCATGGGCGAAAGCCAGGTAGCGGCGCTTGGCCTCGAGGTTGAAACGCACCTGACGCCCTTGTTCGCGGGCATGGCGCTGCAGTTCGAAATCGAGGTTCGGCTCGATGTCCTCGCGGCGTTCGGCCAGGCCCGGGAGGGCGAAGGTCCACAGGTTGATGCGGGCGAACAGGTCTTCGCGGAACGAGCCGTCGGCGACCTTGGCGCGCAGGTCGCGGTGGGTGCCGGCGATCAGCTGGAAGTCGCTTTCCACTTCGCGGTCCGCGCCCAGCGGGAAGAAGCGTTTTTCCTCGATGGCCTTGAGCAGCATGGCCTGCTCATCAGCGCCCAGTTCACCGATCTCGTCGAGGAACAGCATGCCTCCGTCGGCGGCGCGCAGCAGGCCGTCGCGGGCGTGCTGGGCGCCGGTGAAGGCGCCCTTGGCGTGGCCGAACAGGGTCGACATGGCGCCGTCGCCGCGCAGGGTGGCGCAGTTCACCTCGATGAAGCGCCCGCCCAGCTGATGGCGCCCGCGCTTGAGCTCATGGACGCGGCGGGCCAGGAATGACTTGCCGGCGCCGGTCGGGCCGACCAGCAGCATGGGGGCCTTCGAGCGCAGGGCGACCCGCTCGATCTGTTCGATGGTGCGGTTGAAACCCTGGTTGCGCGTGGCGATGCCGGACTTGAGCAGTGACTGCCCCTCGACCTGCTCGCGGCGAAAGCGCGAGGCGATCGGGTCGTAGCGCGACAGGTCGAGGTCGATCAGGGTGGCGATGCCGGCCGGGTCACCGTTTTCGTCCTGCTTGCGCGAGGGCGAGGTCTGCACCAGGCGCGCTGGCAGGTAGCGCGCCTCGGTGAGCAGGAACCAGCAGATCTGCGCGACGTGGGTACCGGTGGTGATGTGCACTAGATAGTCCTCGCGCTCGGTGTCGAAGGTATAGCCGCTGGCGAAGTCGTGCAGGGCGCCGTAGACCTCCTCGAAGTCCCACGGGTTGCGCAGCGCAAGCGGGTGCAGGCGCACTTCGGTGCCGGGCGAGACCTGCTGGATGTCGGCGCGAATCCGCTCGGCCAGGCCGAGGTCGCGGGCGCCGGGGCCGTGGATAAGTTCCAGGCGGTCCAGGGGCAGGTCGGCTTGCTGGCACAGGCCGATGGTTGGCCGCCAGCGGTTCCAGCGTGCGGCGCCCTTGCCGTTGCGGTCGAGGGTGGTGCCGAGGAAGCCGATGGCGACGAGAGGCTTGCGCATCCTTGATTATCCTAAGAGATAAATTGCTATCCGATGATATACGAAAAATTGGATGTCCATGGATGCTTTCAATTGTGCGCAAGTGAGCAATATAAAAATAAATCTATATAAAACAATAAATTAGATAATTTATCGATGCCAAATGAAAACCTGGCACGCCGCTCGCTATATCCCTCTCGACCGCATCGCCAGGCAGGCCCTCGGGACAGGGGAACCCCCCACCGGTGCACGTACCCACCTTCAGGTGTCGGTGTCGTGCATGCCGCCGCCGCAACGACCGGTCATTGCTGCGCTGGGCCCCTGGAAAGGCCGGCGCAGACGCTCGCCGGGCAAAGCCCCGGCACTACCCTCCTAAGGTAGCTGTAACCGCAACACCCGCCGGTGGGGCACAGGCAACGCAAGCAGGGCCAGGACGGCCCGTCACTGCGAAGGACGCCTGGCCCGCCGCTGGCCCACCCGGCTCGCCGGCCGGGCCTGGCGCAACGAGGGTGGTCGCTGGAGCAACGCTCCCGGCCCCGGACTCCGCCAGGCTTCGCTCGCGACGCCCGCTGGGTTGGCGACCCCGGCACTCAAGGACATTGGAAAAGGATGAGCAAGATGAAACTGTTGAAACGCTTTGTGGTGAAGAAAAACGAACGCGGCCTGTTGATGAGCGAAGGCGACTTCGTGTCGATTCTCGAGCCTGGCCAGTACCAGCGTTTCGACTGGCAAGACCGGCTGGCGGTGAGCACTTTCAGCCTTCAATCCCCGCTGTTCGACCATCCGCTGGCGCAATACCTGCGTGGGCATGAACCAGCACTGGTCGAGCGGTATTTCGAAACCATGGACTTGGCCCCGCACGAGGCCGGACTGCGTTTCGAGGACGGTCGCCTGGTCGAGTTGCTGGCACCGGACAGCCGACGGCTGTACTGGAAAGGCCAGGTCGAGCACGGCTTGCAGCGCGTCGACCTGAACCAGGGCCGTCGCCTGGACGACGAACTGGTGAGTCGCCTGAAGCGCCCCGGCGTGGCCGGCACGGATCTGGTGCTGCTGGCGCTGGTGCCGGCCTTCCATGTCGGCGTGTTGAAGATCGACGGCGTGGTGGCCGGGTTGCTCGAGCCAGGCCGGCATGGCTACTGGCGCTGCGGCAGCCAGGTAGAGGTGGAGATGGTCGATACCCGCCTGCAGGCGCTGGAGGTCAACGGCCAGGAGATCCTTACCCGCGACAAGGTCAGCCTGCGCCTGAGCCTTGTGGCCAACTGGCGCTACACCGATGTGCTCGTTGCTCACGGGCAGATGAGCAAGCCGGTGGAGCATCTGTACCGCGAGCTGCAGTTCGGCTTGCGTGCGGCAGTGGGTACTCGCACCCTCGACGAGCTGCTGGAAGACAAGCAGTCCATCGACGGTAGCGTCGCCGAGCACCTGCTGGCGCACCTGCAAGGAAATGGCCTGCAAGTGAGCAGCCTGGGGGTGCGCGACATCATCCTGCCGGGCGAAATGAAGACCCTGCTGGCGCAGGTGGTGGAGGCGGAAAAGGCCGCCCAGGCCAACGTGATCCGGCGCCGTGAGGAAACCCAGGCGACCCGTTCGCTGCTCAACACCGCCAAGGTGATGGAAGGCAACCCGACGGCCCTGCGCCTGAAGGAACTGGAAACCCTGGAACGGGTGGCCGAGCGCATCGACCGGATTTCGGTGTTCGGTGGTCTGGATCAGGTATTGAATGGAATGGTCAGCCTCAAGGCGGGTTGACCCTTTGCGACACGACGCAGCGCAACAAGGAACAAGGCAATGAACATACTCGAAGTGGCGGGCGGCAAGCCGATCAAACTGTGGACCGACGGTGTGCCGGTCGAGGACGACGCCCGCAAGCAATTGATGAGTACGGCGAAGATGCCGTTCATCTTCAAGCACCTGGCGGTGATGCCGGATGTGCACCTGGGCAAGGGCTCGACCATCGGCAGCGTGATCCCCACCGTGGGCGCGATCATTCCGGCGGCGGTGGGCGTGGACATCGGCTGCGGCATGATCGCCGCACGCACCTCGCTGCACGCCCGCGACCTGCCGGACAACCTGCACGGCCTGCGCACGGCCATCGAAAAAGCCGTGCCCCATGGCAAGACCTTCGGTCGTCGTGACCAAGGCGCCTGGGACAATGTGCCGAACCAGGCCGACCAGGTATGGAGCGGCCTGGCCGGGCGCTTCAAGGCGATCACCGACAAGCACCCGCGGCTGGAGAAGACCAACAACCGCCAGCACCTGGGGACACTGGGTGGCGGCAACCATTTCATCGAAGTTTGTCTGGACGAGGCCGACCGGGTCTGGTTCATGCTGCACAGCGGATCGCGTGGTGTGGGTAACGCCATCGGCAACCTGTTCATCGAACTGGCCCAGGCCGACATGCGCCAGCACATGGTCAACCTGCCGGACCGGGACCTGGCGTACTTCGAGGAAGGCAGCCGGCATTTCGCCGACTATGTCGAGGCGGTCGAGTGGGCGCAGGACTTCGCCCGGCACAACCGCGAGCTGATGATGCAGGCGGTGGTTGCCGCCACCCGCAAGGTGCTGGGCAAACCGTTCGAGGCCAGCCTCGAGGCGGTCAACTGCCACCACAACTATGTGCAGAAGGAACAGCACTTCGGTCGTGAGGTGCTGGTGACCCGCAAGGGCGCGGTGTCGGCGCAGAAGGGCCAGCTGGGCATCATCCCCGGCTCCATGGGCGCCAAGAGCTTCATCGTCCGTGGTCTGGGCAACGAGGAGGCGTTCTGTTCGTGCAGCCACGGCGCGGGCCGGGTGATGAGCCGTACCAAGGCCAAGAGCCGCTTCACCGTCGAGGACCAGCAGCGTGCCACCGCCCATGTGGAGTGCCGCAAGGACAAGGATGTGATCGACGAGATCCCGATGGCCTACAAGGACATCGATGCGGTGATGCAGGCCCAGCGGGAGTTGGTCGAAGTGGTGCATACCCTGCGTCAGGTGGTGTGCGTGAAAGGTTGAAATGGGCGCCCTATGGCGCCCTGTACAAGGAACGAAGACATGTATCAGGACGACCCCCACCCATTGCCCGAGGCCATGCGTGCCCGGGTGCTCGATGAATTGCAACGTATCGAGCGCGAGCACGAGGTGACCGTGCTCTATGCCTGCGAGTCCGGCAGCCGTGCCTGGGGCTTCGCTTCGCCGGACAGCGATTATGATGTGCGCTTTGTCTACGTGCCGCGCAACGACTGGTACTTGCGGGTGGACGAGCCTCGCGATGTGATCGAGCGGCCGCTCTGCGACGAACTGGACATCAGCGGCTGGGAGCTGCGCAAGACCCTGCGCCTGATGCGCGGCGCCAACCCGAGCTTGCTCGAGTGGCTGGGCTCGCCGCTGGTGTACCGCGCCGACGCCGAAGCTACCGGGCGTTTGCGCGAGCTGGGCGAGGCTTTCTACTCGCCGCGCGCCGTGCGCCACCACTACCTGTCGATGGCGCGTAAGAACCTGCGCGGCTACCTGATGGGCGAGACGGTGCGTTTCAAGAAGTACCTGTATGTGCTGCGGCCGTTGCTGGCGGTGCGCTGGATCGACCAGGGGCTGGGCATGCCGCCGACGGCGTTCGCCGCGCTGTTGGCGCGTACCGTCGATGACCCGCGACTGCAGGCGGCGATCGACGCGCTGCTGGCTGTGAAGCGCCGCAGTGGCGAGGCCGAGCACGGACCGCGGGATGAGGTGTTGCATGGGTTCATCGAGGCCGAGCTGGCGCGGGCAGGAGAGGCGCGGGAAGTACCGGTGACGAGGGGGGACACCGGGTTGCTGGATGATTTTCTGCGGGACACCGTGCGCCAGGCTGGATGACGGCTCACTGAGCCGACCTGGACATCCTGTCCATCACGAACCGCAGCGATGCCGGCAGCATTGGCCCGTGGTCCAGGCCGTCGAATGGCTGGAAAGTCGCTGACAATCCCTTCACTCCGGCCAGACTGGCCACCAGCGCCCGGGCAGGTCGTTGCACATCGCCCTGCAGCGGCCCTCGGGGGTTGGCCGGTTCCCGCGTGCCGCGCATCAGCAGCAGGCTGGGCTGGTGGCTGCCCAGCCGCTCCTGCAACCCGTGCATCTCGGCCTCGATGGCGCCGTCGTTCCACCATAACGATGGGCTGGCCGCCGCATAGTCGCTGAACAGCCACGGACGGGTGAACAGTGTGTGCAGCGTCAACAGCCCGCCATAGGAGTGGCCCCAAAGTGTCTGTCGTTGCGGGTCGACGGGCGCCACAGCGGCGACCATCGGGCGCATGCGTTGCTCCAGCAGATCGAGGAATTCATCGGCGCCACCGCTGGCCTGGCCGGTCAGGGGATCGCGTTGCTCGGCCAGCCCGGGCACCACGGGGGTGTAGTCGTAGGTACGGGCGGCACGCTCGATGCGTTGGTCAGTCTGGTAGCCGATGGCGACCAGCAGCGGTGCCTGGCCGCCGGCCAGCGCCTGCAGTTGCTCTGGCTCAAGGGCGCTGATGGCGGCGTTGCCGTCGAGCATCCATAGCACCGGGTAACCGCTGGCGGGGGCCGGGCGCCGGGGCTGGCCGATCCACAGGCGGTAATGGCGCTGGCCGTCGCGCGAATCCAGGTCGAGGTGGCTGAAGCGATAGGCCAGGTCCTGGCGCTGCAGCAGGGTCGTGTCCATCTTCTGCTCGGGTTGCGGCTGGGCCAGGGCCGAACCGCTCAGCACCAGTGCCAGGACAAGGGTAAGGATCTTCATCGGGCGTTCTCGTGAGGTCATCCATTGACAGGCCGCCGCGGCATCGTCGGATGCAACGGCGGCACGGGTTCAGAAGGAGGCGGTCAGGCTGGTGTAGAAGGTGCGCCCGGGTTCGTTGTAGGTGGCCGCGCCCGCACCCTCGATACCGTTCACCGCCTGGGCGTTGCCGGCCCGGTACAGGCGTTTGTCGAACAGGTTGTCGATGCCGGCGGTCACGCTCAGGTTTTTAGTGAGTGCATAGGTGCCGCTGGCGCCGACCAGGGCGTAGGGGGCCACCTGGTCGTTGGCGGTGCCGGTGACCCGCTTGCCCTGGTAGTCATACTTCTTCGGTGTCTGCTTGCCGTACCAGGCCACGCTCAGCTGCAGCGACAGGTCATCGGAGGCTTGCCAGTCGAGCATCGAATTGAGGGTGTAGGCCGGGGTCACCGACAGGGTCTCGCCAGTGGTCTTGTTCTTCGATTGCAGCATGTAGGTGAAGTTGTTGCTCCACTTCAGCTGTTCGCTCAGCGGGATGGTCAGGGTGCCCTCGAGGCCCTCGACCAACGCCTTGGGAATGTTCTCCCACTGGTAGAGGGTGGCGTTGGCGTTGGCGCCGACGCCACCGGATGCCTGGCCGATGCCGCTCAGGCCCGAGTCGATCTTGTTCTTGTAGTCGTTGCGAAAGTACGTCAGGCCGGCGACCCAGCCGTTGTCCTGGAACTCGATGCCCAGTTCCTTGTTGACGCTGGTCTCGGCCTGCAGGTGCGCGTTGCCCTGCAGGTAGCAACTGGTGGTCTGCCCGTAGCACCCCTGGCCACGGCTGTAGAGCAGGTAGTCGGGGTTGAGCTGGTACAGGTTCGGCGCCTTGTAGGCGCGGGCGATGCCGGCCTTCAGCGTCAGGGTGTCGCTCAGCGCGTGGGACAGGTTGAGCGACGGGCTCCAGTTGTCGCCGACGATGCTGTGGTGATCGAAGCGCAGCGCCGGGGTGAGCATGGTGCCGGGCAGCAGTTCGATGTTGTCCTCGGCGAACAGCGAGAAGATCTGCGCCTGGCTGCTGGTGCTGCGGCCGCTGCTGGCCAGGCCGGGCACGCCGCCGCCTTCGCTGGTGGTCTGGGTGTTGGCGCTGGGGTCGTCCAGTTTCTGCTGGCTCCACTCGCTGCCCAGGGTCAGGGTCTGGTCGCGCCAGGCGTGCAGTGGCAGGTTGAGCTCACCGTGGGCGGTCAGGTCGCGCAGCGTCGATGTGTAGAAGTCGGTGTTGCTGAAGATGCCTTCGGTGCCGCCGGCCAGGCCTTCGTTGATGCGCTGGTTGCGGGTCTTCTCGTATTGCAGGAAGGCCATGCTGCTGCCGAAGTCCCAATCGCCACGGTGGGTGATGGCGAAGTTCTCGCGGTAGAGAATGTTGGTCTCCTTGCCGAGCATGCTTTTGACGTTGGCGTTGGAGTTGGTGTTCTGCGTATCGCCCGCGTACAGGTTGCCCTGGCGGCTGAAGCCGGCTTCGAGCTCCAGGGTCTGTTCCGGCGTCAGGCGCCAGCTCAGCAGGCCGTTGAGGTCCTTGTTGCGCACGCCTTCGCGGCCGGCGGGCAAGGTACCGGCCTGGGTGCCGGTGCGCGCGGACTGGTGGCCGGCGTTGATGTCCCAGTCGTCCGCGTCGGTCTTGGCCACGTTGCCGTAGACGCGGTAGCTCAGGGTGTCGGCCAGTGGGCCGTTGAGGCCGAAGCTCACGCGCTTGGTGGCGCCTTCGTCACCGTGCTGCGGGAAGTTCTGGTACACGGTCATGTTGCCGTGGGTTTCGCCCGTCGGTTGCTTGGTGATGATGTTGATCACCCCGCCCATGGCGCCGGAGCCGTAGCGTGCCGCCGCCGGGCCGCGGATCACCTCGATGCGCTCGACCTGGTCGGCAGGTACCCAGTTGGTGTCGCCGCGCGAGTCGCGTTCGCCGCGCCAGCCGTAGCGCACCGAGCTGCGGCTGCTGACCGGCTTGCCGTCGACCAGGATCAGGGTGTTCTCCGGCCCCATGCCGCGGATGTCGATCTGCCGGTTGTTGCCGCGCTGGCCGCTGGTGGAGTTGCCGGTCAGGTTGACCCCCGGCATGGTGCGGATGATCTGCGACAGGTCGTTGGCCGGTGGGCGTTTCTGGATGTCCTCGGCGGTGATGACCGACACACCCGGTGCCTGCTTGGTCTCCTCCAGGGCGGTGGCCACCACGTTCTGGCTTTCCAGCACGATCGGTTCTGGCTGGTTGGCGGCCTGCACGGCGCTGCTCAGCAGGCAGCTGGACAGCAGCAGGAAGGGGGCGAGAGGAAGCGGTCGGGGCGACATGTGTGATCTCCGGCACGGCGGGCTGAATTCAAGAGATCACAGATGGTAATAACTCTTATTTGAGAGTAAAGCGCATTAACTTTCTAAACACTTTCGTTGGCCGGCAACAGTAGGTGCAGGCACAGGCCGGGATGCCCATTGCTCGCCCACAGGCGCCCGCCCTGCAGATCGATGGCGCGCCGGGCGATGGCCAGGCCCAGGCCGAAGCCGGCGCCGCTGCCGGGCAGGCGGCGGTAGGGCTGGAAGATCTGCTCGAGTTCATCCTCTGGTACTCCGGGCCCTTGGTCGCGCAGGCACAGGTGCCAGAAGGCGCCCTCGCGCCAACCGTCCAGGCTGACCCGGCCAGTGGCGGGCGAATGGCGGATGGCGTTGCGCAGCAGGTTTTCCAAGGCCTGGGCCAGGCTGTCCAGGTGCGCCTGCACCTGGCAGTCGAGGCCGAGCGAGCAGGGCAGCCGTTCGACCGGCCAGCCGCTTTCGAAGCAGCTGTCCTGGACCAGCGCCTCCCAGACCGAGAGCACCAGTACCGGCTCGGTCGCCAGTTGCGGTTGCTCGGTGTCCAGCCAGGCCAGGTCGAGGGTGTCCTCCAGCAGTTTCTGCATGTCGTCCACCTCGCGATCAAGGCGCTGGCGCAGCAGTTCCGCCGGCAATTCGCTGTCGTGGGCGATGCGCAGGCGTGCCAGCGGCGTGCGCAGTTCGTGGGACAGGGTACGCAGCAGCAGGCGTTGCTGGTCGAGGCTTTTGCGTAGGCGCACGGCCATGTGCTCGAAGGCCTGGGCCAGCTCGCCCAGTTCGTCGCGGCGTTCCTGCAGAGGCAGCCCGGGGCCATCCAGGTCATCAGCCCGCAGGGCGTCGGCGCGATCGCGCAGGCGGTTGAGCGGCACGACCAGGTGGCGGTACAGCGCCAGGCCCAGCAGCAAGGCGAGCAGGGCGGGGGCCACGCCGTGGGTGATCACGTGGGTCCAGGGTGTCAGGCCGGTGGGCAGCAGGTGTTCTGGGAGCTGGATGACCAGGCGGCCGTCCTCGGGGTGTTCGGGGAACGCAATGCTCACGTACGGCAGCTCGTCCTGCAAGCGCCGGCTCATCGGCCAATCGAGCTTGCGCATGAAGGTCAGGCGGCTGGCTTCATCGGCGCTCAGCGGGGTAGTGCCTAGGCTCTGCAGATGAGGGCCGATGATGGCGACCCAGGTGTTCTCATCGGCTTCGAGCCGACGGCGCAAGCGTTCCACGCCATCGGCGCCTTCCGCGCGCCAGGCCTGCTCGGCCTGTTCGGCGAAGCCGGCGAGGAACACCCGGTCGGCGGGGGCCAGGAAGTAGGTGCTGCGTTCGACCGACAGACCCCAGGTCCAGATCAGCCAGGTCAGCAGCAGGCAGAAGCACACCTGCAACAGCGCCAGTTTCCACAGCAGCGGATGACGGCGCATCAGGTGCTGCCCGCATCGACCAGGATATAGCCCTGGCCGCGCACGGCCTGGATTTCCAGGTGGCTGGCGCCGATGGCGGCGAGCTTGCGGCGCAGGTTGCACACATGCACATCCAGGCCGCGGTCGAGGCGGGTATAGGCCCGGTGCAGGACGCTCTGGTACAGGAATGCCTTGCTCAGCGCTTCGCCGGGATGGGCTTGCAGGGTCACCAGCAAGCGGTATTCGGAACCGGTCAGCCCGGCACTGCGGCCATGGTGGGCGACATCATGGTTGGCGCCATCGAAGGTCAGCGTGCAGGCGTGGCGCGGCGCGGGCGGGCGTCGATCCAGCGCTACCCGGCGCAGCAGGGCATCGACCCGGGCATCCAGCTCGGCCAGGCTGAAGGGCTTGGGCAGGTAGTCGTCGGCGCCGCGGGTGAAGCCGCTGATGCGGTCCTGCTCGGCGCCCAAGGCCGACATCAGCATCACCGGTACCGCCTGGTGCCGGCGCAGTTCGTCGAGCAGGCTCAGACCATCGATTCCGGGAAGCATGATGTCCAGCAGCAGCAGGTCGAAGGGGGCCTGCTGCATCGTGTTCAATGCCTGGGTGCCGTTCTCGCAGGCCAGGACGCTGAAGCCGCGGCGCAGGAAATGCTGTTCCAGGTCCTGGCGCAGGCGAGGGTCGTCTTCGGCTAGAAGGAGCTTGGGCGGCACGGACATGACCTTGATGAGAATTCGTTGCAAATACGAATCATCCCATTGGCGATGGTGCCGGGGCAATGGCCGGATGCTGGCATTTCGTCGCGTGGTCGAGGCTTTTGGCCCCTGTTTCAGCGACTGATGAACATCCCGACGGCTTCGCTGCGCACACGCAGGCCATGGCTCTCGCCCAGCATGGCCAGGGCCAGTGGCAGGTCATCGACCGGGAAGCTGCCGGAGACCCGCAACTCGGCCACGGCCGGGTCGCAGACCAGGCGCTGGTCGCTGTAGCGCATCAATTCCTGGGCCCACTGCAACAGCGGCATGTCGTCGGCCACCAGCAAGCCATTGCGCCAGGCCAGCTGGGTGTCGCGGGCGGTTTTCACCAGGCCGAGTTGGTCGCGGTCGAAGCGCACCTGCGAGCCTGCGTGGATGACGGTGCCACTGCCGGCCTCGGGGGTGACGCGCACGGCGCCCTCATAGACCGCGAGCTGAGTCTCGCGAGGGAGTTGGCGCACGCTGAAGCGGGTGCCCAGCGCCTGCATCAGGCCATGTTCGCTCCGCACCCGCAACGGCCGCGACGGGTCCGCGGCGGTGACGATGTACGCCTCGCCACGGCGCAGGTGCAGCAGACGCTCCTCGGCCGAATACACCACTCGCAGCTCGCTGTGGCTGTTGAGAGTGACCTGGGTGCCATCGCTCAGCAGCAGTTCGCGGCGTTCGCCCACTGCGGTCTGGTAGTCGTTACCCTCCTGGGTCTGCCGCCATACCCACCAGCCCAGCGGGGCCGCGCCGATCAGCACCAGAAGGCCACGCAGCACGGTGCGCCGGCTGCTGTCCTGCGGGCGAACGAGTGTCTGCCGGGCAAGGGTCGGTGGCAGGGTGCCGAGGCGGGTCAGCAGGCGCTCCGCGCGCCTCCAGGCGCGTTCGTGGTCCGGGTCGCGGCGCCGCCAGCGTTCCAGTTCGAGCTGTTGCGCTGGCGTCAGCGGGCCTTCCTGCATCAGCAGCAACCAGGCGGCGGCCTTGGCGAGCACGGCCTGGGCAATGGCGGGTTGGTCACTCATCGGGCATCTGGCTCAGGCAGGCCATGTAGCCCTCGTGGATGTACTTCTTCACCGTTGGCAGCGCGATGTTCAGGGCCTGGGCAATGTCTTTCTGTTTCATGCCGTCCAGGGTGGCCATCAGGAACGCCTGCCTGACCCGTGGGCGCAGGCTGTCGAGCACCGCGTCGATCTCATGCAGGGTCTCGAGGATGACGCTCTGCTGCTCGGGTGACGGCTGCAGCGCCTCGGGCACCAGCGCCAGCGCTTCGAGCCAGGCCTGTTCCAGCGAATGGCGGCGGCGCCAGCTGACCAGCACGCAGTTGGCGATGCGTGTCAGGTAGGCGCGCGGCTGGCGCAGGGTGTCAGGCTGGTTGCTGTCGCGGCTGGCGAGCAAGCGCACGAAGATGTCCTGGGCCAGATCGTCGGCCACGCCGCGCCCCCAGGAGCGCAACCGGTACGCCAGCCAGCCGCGCAACCAGGCGTGGTGCTCGATGTACAGCGTGGTGACGGCGCACGGCTCGGCGGACTGGGACCGGATCTTGAAAAGGGTCATGGCTGGGAGGCGTCAGGGCGTAAATGCAAACAATTATCACTAAATTTGGCTGAATCACAAGATCAAGTGAAAATGCGAATCGCACGCATATACCTTTTTCGCCGTCATGCGACAGAAGGGGTGCAAGCCCGCATCGAGTGCCGGGCACTGACCTTACGAGCGAGAAAAGCATGCCCGCAATTCGTCGGCTTTCCCCTGTTTCGCGTCCTACGCAACGTTTGTCCCCGATCAGCTTCGCCGTGCGTTGCGCGATGCTCGGCTGCCTGATGGGCACGGCTTCGACCCTGGCCCAGGCCGCCGATACCCCGGCCGTGGCGTCCACCCGGCTCGACGATGCCACGCCGCGCGACTATGACATCGCCCAGGGGCCGCTGGGCACCGCGCTGGGCGTGTTCGCCAGCCAATCGGGCCTGCTGTTGTCCTATGACCCCGAGCTGACCCGCGGCCGCGCGGCGCCGGCGCTCAAGGGGCGCTATACCGTGCAGGAAGGGGCCCGGCGCCTGCTGGCCAACAGCGGCCTGCAACTGCTGCCGAACGCGCGGGGCGCGTACATCCTCATCCCACAGGCCCAGGCATCGGCGACAGCGACGGAGTTGACGCCGACCATGGTCGCGGCCAGCGAGCTGGTTGACCCGCAGCGCGACACCTACCGCGCGCCGCGCTCTACGGTGCACCTGTCGCGCGAAGACCTCGATCGCTTCAGCACGGTCTCGGTGGGTGACATGCTCAAGGGCGTGGCCGGCGTGCAGGTGGGCGACAGCCGCAATGGTGGCGCGCTGGACGTCAACATCCGCGGCATCCAGGGGCAGAGCCGGGTGGCGGTCAGGGTCGATGGCTCGGAGCAGGCGGTGGATGTCTACCGGGGCTACGGCGGTACCCAGCAGCGCAGCTACATCGACCCCGACCTGATCAGCAGCGTAACCGTGAACAAGGGCCCCAGCACCCGCTCGGGAGCGATCGGCGGCTCGGTGGAGATGAAGACCATCGGCGTCGAGGACATCCTGGTCGATGGCAAGGATGTCGGCGTGCGCCTGACCGGCAACCTGTGGAACAACGGCGTGGAGCCCGAGCACCGCAACCGCAACGCCAGGGACGAGGACCTGAGCGCGGTACCGCGCGACCAACGCGGCAGCCTGTTCGGTTCCAAGGCCGAGTCCGGCAGCGCCGCCTTCGGCTACTCCCATGAACGCTTCGATCTGGTGGCGGCCTATGCGCACCGCAACCAGGGCAACTACTTTTCCGGCAAGAAGGGCCAGGACCGCTACCGGCTCTACGACCGCGACGGTGACGAACAGCCGAGCGTCGCCAACACCTACAACGCCGGCGAGGAGGTGCTCAATTCGTCGTCCGAGACCGACTCCTACCTGCTCAAGACCACCTGGCGGCTGGCCGACGACCATACCCTGGACCTGGGCTACCGCCGCTTTGACGGGCACATGGGCGAGATCATGCCGTCGGACATCTTCCGCTACGGTACCGCCGGCATCTACCAGTACCCCACCAGCGAAATCCGGATCGACACCTACACCGCCCGCTATCACTACCTGCCCGAGGGCAATCCGTGGGTGGACCTCACCAGCAGGCTGTGGATGACCGACTCGAAGACCAGCACCTTGAGCGCAGCCTGGATGGCGCCCAAGTCGCAGCTGTACCGTACCGACCGCGCCTGGTCCCGCCAGGACAATCGCCGCATCGGCGGCGACCTGAACAACGTTTCGCATTTCACCACCGCCCACGGCGATTTCAAGCTCGACCTGGGTGGCGCCTTCCAGCTCGAGGACCTGCAGCCGCAAAAGAGCGTGGTCTCCACCCAGCACGACATCAACGCCAACCGCATGCTGCGTGACGCGTCGCGCCAGGAGTTCAGCTTCAACGGCAACCTGGAATTCAAGCCCACTGAAACGCTGACGCTGTGGGGCGGTGGTCGCTATGCCCACTACCAGACCAAGGACAACACCGTGCTGGCCGAGGCGCGCCGCGAGGAGCGGGAAATGCGCTGGATCACCGCCAGCAGCCCGGGGCACTGGGGCAGCATGATGTGGTTCCCCGACCAGAACGGCCAGTACACTGACGCCACCGACCCGCGCCTGAACAACGGCATCGTCTTCGAGAACAGCAACGAGCCGTTCAATGGCGTGCCGTTCAACGAGTCCGGCGCGACCAATGTTCAGGTCCACCCCGAAGGCATCAGCAACGTGGTCACCGGCTACGACTACACCCCGCAGGGCAAGAGCCGCGGCGGTGGCTTCGCACCGGCCTTCGGTATCAATGTCGAGTTCCTGCCGGACACCTTCGTCTATGCCTCCTACACCGAGGGCCTGCGCCTGCCTTCGCTGTTCGAGACCAGCCAGGGTACCCAGCAGGTCACCCCGGGCAAGCACCTCAAGCCCGAGCGCTCGCGCAGCTGGGAAGTGGGCGTGAGCGCCTTGCGCAGCGACCTGCTGACCGCGGGCGACGAGGCGTCGGCCAAGCTGGCCTGGTTCGATAACGACATCAAGAACTACATCACCCGCTACTACGACCCGAGCCCGGGCCTGTGGGGGCAGATGACCTTCAGCAATACCGACAGCTTCCACACCCGTGGCCTGGAGCTGCAGTCGCACTACGATGCCGGACGCGTGTTCGCCGGCCTTTCGGCCACCTATTACCTGATGACCGAAACCTGCGACGCGGCCTTCGCCGCCAAGCTGCGCGCCAGCGCCAATCGGTACCAGCGCACCCACGATACCCCGGATTGCACGTCGGGCAGCTACATGGGCTCGTACACCAACACCCAGAACCCGCCACGCCTCTCGGCCAACCTGCTCGGCGGAATGCGTTTCTTCGACGAGGCGTTGACCGTGGGCGGGCGCATGACCTACAGCTCGGGGCCGACCGCGCAGATGGACAAGCCCTGGCAGACTGGCGCGACCACGCCGCAGATCGACTACCGCTCGGTGGCGTTGTTCGACCTGTTCCTCAAGTACAAGCTGCTGGAGCACACCGAGCTGAATGTATCGGTGCAGAACCTGACGGATCGTTACTACCTGGACCCGCTGGCGCAGAGCTTCATGCCGGCACCGGGACGGACCTGGCGGGTAGGGATGGTGGCGCGCTTCTGAGGGGCATGCGGCTATTCGGCAGGCATTAAAAAGCCGGCTTGTGGCCGGCTTAACTAGTATCCATTAAAATTCCGCAATGTTCAGCGAAGCCTAGTGTTTAAGGGGCTTTCAGCCTATTATTCGTCCAGTTTCTTCCGATAGTCATCGCTTTTATCCGCTTCCAAAGTGTGGGTCAAGGTGTGGGTCGTGAGGTGTGGGTCAGGATTTTGGAGGCTGTATGGGCAAGCTGGCTGGCAAGACCGTCGAGTCCTTGGTAAGGGCTGGGGTTCCGGGTAAAACCAATGATGGTGAGGGGCTGTATTTCCAGATAAGCAAAGCCGGCGCATCGAGCTGGATTTTCCGCTACAAGCTGGAAGGGAAGGGCAGGGAGATGGGGCTAGGCCCGTATCCAGCTGTGACACTTGCCGAAGCACGACAACTAGCAGCCGCCCAGCGCAAGGTTTTAGCTGCTGGTGCTGACCCGCTCGCTGCTCGTGATGCTGCCCGCGAAGCGAAGCGAGAGGCTGAGCGTCAGGCTCAGGCTCGCCGAATTACGTTCGAGACATTGGCGGTCGAGTATCAGGCAGCGCACGGCGCGAGTTGGTCGGAGAAATGGCGCAAAGGCTGGTTGCGCAAGTTAGAGCTGTACGCCTTCCCAGTCATCGGCAAGCTGCCTGCCGGAGAGATTCAGACTGAACATGTCTTGAAGGTGCTGCAGCCGATCTGGGCAACGAAAACCCGTACCGCCGATGAAGTGCGCGGCCAGGTTGAGCAGGTGTTAGATGCCGCCAAGGCTCGCCGACTGCGTGATGGCGACAACCCGGCCCGCTGGCGTGGCCACCTGGATAACCTGCTGTCCAAGGCCGAAAAGAAGAAGGCCCGTCAGCGCCAGCACTTCCCCGCGATGAGGTGGCAGGACGTGCCGGCCCTGATGCAGAAGCTGGCGCAGGATGAGAGCCACGCAGCCGTCGCCGCTAGGCTGATGATTTTGTCGGGCGCACGTGCGCAGATGATCCGGTTTGCCGCTTGGGGCGAGTTTGACCTAGATGCAGGCGTTTGGTCGCTGCCTGCTGAGCGCATGAAAATGCGAAAAGCCTTCTCTGTTCCTCTGTCTGCCGAAGTCGTCGAAATGCTCAAGTATCTGCCGCGTATCGAGGGCAGTCCGTATTTATTCCCTGGCCAGGGTAAGACCGGCGCCATGCACGCCAACGCCGTCCGAAATCTGTTGCACGGACTTGGGCATGACGACGTGACCCGCCACGGCTTCCGTTCGAGCTTTCGAGATTGGGCGAACGAATGCACCCACTACCCGCGTGAAGTGTGCGAACTGGCGCTAGCGCATGACGAGCGCGACCAGACTGAGGCCGCATATTCCCGATCCGATTTTCTGGAGAAGCGCCGCGCCCTGATGGCCGATTGGGCGACCTACTGCACAAGCACTCCAGCCAATAACGTTGTCCCAATGCGGAGGGCGAAGTGATGAGCACGAAAAAGGCTCAGGCAGCTTCATGGAAATTCAAGTTTGGAAATGACGACGCACTAACACCGGCGATAAACGTGGCATTCCAAGAAATTGTCCAGTGGGCTCAACTTTACCGAACTGGCGACCTTATCAGTCGGGAAAATTGCCGCAAAAGGCTTATGGATGTTGCCGAGTCGTGGGTGGCATGGAAGTTTGAGGAAGCACAGAACGCCCAAAATGGATTCAAAGGTGCTAAGCAACGTCGGGAGGCACGCCAGCATGAATGGGATCTATGGCAGAAGCGTGCCGACGATATTTATGCGGGAAATCCGCACCTGAGCAAAACCGCCGTTTGCACTAAGGTAGCCGAAGAGTTTGGAGTCACTAGGGAGGCTGTCGGCAATCACGTTACCGGAGTGGGTAAGCCAAGGAAAAGCCGAAAGTAATCTTTTTCGGAAACCAGCGTCCGCGTTCCCATTTTTTCTGCCATTAAATCCGTAGCCACACATCCACAGCGCGCCAGCTAGGCGTATGGGAGTTTGGCTATGGCAGTTCGTTACATCATGCGCTTGCCGGAGGTTATGGCGGCGACCGGCTACAAGCGTTCCAGCATTTACAACTTCATGGATCGGGGCGAGTTCCCGAAGTGCCACCGCATCGGCCCGCGCGCCGTCGGCTGGGACAGCTTGGAAATTGAAGCCTGGATTCGCTCCAAGCTGGGAGGTCGCGCTTAATGACCAGCCAACAAAAAAGCGCCCTACCGGCGAGTGACTGGTACCGGATGGGTGGCGGCTATTCTTGCCGCTTCATCCTACGAAATGGCGAATTTGAGGTGGTTTGGGCTCCACGCCCTCCAAACCCGCGAAACCAACGACGGATCATCAAAGCAGGCAAATATTTCGCTGCCCGGCATGAGTTTCTAACGAAAGTGGCGGAGGACATTGGCGGCAATGTTCTTTGCGTCGACGTGTGAAAGGGGGCGAACTATGAATATCGCCTCCAGCGTACTGGCCATGTCCAGCGACGCGGCAAGTCATGAAAAAGTAGCAGTCGGATTTCTGGACCACTGCCGGGCGGATGTATCCGAGGTAAAACAACTCACTGTTAACGAACTCAACGAGTTGCTAAAGGAGCCGTCTATTGGTTGCAAAGATGGCCCTGCAATCGTGCCCGCGAATATGCCCAAAGGCCCACGCAAAGCGGAACGTGTACAGTCTGTTTCCCTACTCGCGCTGGACATTGAAGCCAAGGCCGTGGCGGTCAAGGATGAACACGGCAACGGCAAAAAAGACGAAAACGGCGATATCATTAAGCAAGTGATTGGCACCGAGCCACCATCGCCGGGGGAAATGCAAGCTGAGCTGCAATTGCAAGGCTTTGACAGCATTCTGCACACGACCTATTCGCACACCACCGAGCATCCGCGCTACCGCATCATTCTGTTTCTATCGAGGCCACTGAAACCCAGTGAACTCAAGCCACTGGGATCATATGTTATCCGTTTGCTTGGCCTTGCCGACTGCGCCGACACGGCCTGCCTGGACCCTTCGCGTCTGTTCTACATGCCGCGATGCCCAAACGAGGAACGTAAACTCCACTATTGCCATGCGCGGGTAGCGGGCGAGCGGCTGAACGTTGATGTCATGCTGCTGGAGGCAGGGCGTGAGCAAGCGGCGCAGGAGACGTTGCAGACGCAACGCCGGGCGCCGCTTAACGGAAGTGTGATAGACGCATTCAATGCGCAGAATGAAGTGGGGCCGATCCTGGAGCGCTACGGGTACACACCACAACGCGGCGGGAGATGGTTGTGGGAAGGATCGACGACCGGCGCGGCGGGTGTGCGGCTATTGCCGGACGGGGGCAAGGGGGAACGTGTTTATTCCAGCCATGGTGGCGACCCGCTGAACGATGGCCACGCTCACGATGTGTTTGACTGCTTTCGAATCCTGGAGCACGGAGGGAACACCGCTGCGGCAATGAAAGATGCGCGGCGACTACTGGGGATGGTGGCTGCCGATACGGCCTCGCTTACTCCAGTGGATCTGTCAGATGTTATGAGCACCCAGCTCGATCCGGTGCACTATGCCGTTAATCCCTGGATGCCAAGAAGACATGTGACGTTATTCGGCGGGCACGGAGGTATCGGTAAGTCGAGCTTGGCATTGGCTATCAGTGCACACGTAGCGTGTGGTCTACCGTTCGCCGGCTTTGAGGCCCAGCAGTGCTCGGTGCTGTTCGTAAGCCTTGAAGATGAGCCAAGCATCGTTCGATATCGCCTTCGTAAAATCATCGACGCCTACACTCTGCCAGCGGACAGCGTGCTGGCAAACATGCGACTACTCGATGGCACCCAGGGCTTCGCCGCGCTGATGACAGAGGGGACAGGCTTCAATGCGGAGCCTGAGTTCACCAAGGCTTTTCGGGAACTGGAGGATCAGGCGGCGGGGGCAGGGCTGATAATCATCGACAATGCCTCCGACGCCTTTGACGCTAACGAAAACAGCCGTAGAAGCGTGCGAGCATTTATCAGAAGCCTAGCCATCATGGCTCGCACAAATGACGCCGCCGTAGTCCTGCTGGCCCATATTGACAAAGCGTCGGCCAAGAACGGCGCACAAGGTAACAGTTACAGCGGCTCTACAGCGTGGCACAACTCTGCTCGGTCGCGCTTATCATTGCTAGAAGTAGACGGCCGCATTCAACTTGCCCATGAGAAAGCAAACATGAGCAAAAAAGCCGAACCATTGAGTATCACTTTCAGGGACAGTGTTCCGATGCCGGAATCTACTGCCTGGAGCGACACAGGACTAACTAACGAAGATTACGATCAGTGCGAAATAATGCGCGCTCTGGAGGCTGCAGTAGAAGCCGGAATCAACGTACCAGCCAGCGTAACCCCCGGAGCTTATTCGGCTATGAAAGCCTTGGAGTCACTACCTGAGTACATGGATACGTTCAGAGGTAAGGCGGGCTCCGCCCGCGCAGCTCGCGCCATTACGGCACTTGCCAGATCGGGTCGCATTGAGCGCATCGAGTACCGGAAACCTAACCGCCACCCCGCTGAGCGATGGGAAATAGTTCCGCGCCCTGCGTCACAGGCATAGCCAAAATGTGCGCTGCGTCACCCCCTTATACCCCCAGCGCACTGGCGCAGCGCCTTGGAGGGCTTGCGCTAGTGCGTTGAACTAGTTCAGCGCAGGATCGACGCAGTGGCGCAGGGCCTTTGAAGGCTTACGCTAGTGCTGCCCCAAGCATGGAAAGCTATGACTCCTGACCGTTCGTCGATTATTTTTCGATGGCTGGAAGCTGCTGGAAACCTCTGGAAAATAGGCAGCATCAGCGCCGAAAATCTGGATTGATAAGCAGTATTTTCAGCGCTAGGGTCTCAATCGGAAATCCATTTTCGTTTGAGGCTCAAGCACTTATGAACCTGCATCAGCTCCGCGAGCAGCGCACCGCAAAAGTCGCCGCCATGCAATCACTGGTCGATACCGCTGGCGCTGCTGGCCGTGACTTGACCGCCGATGAATCCAAGCAGTTCGATGCCCTGAAAGGCGAGGAACGCGCCCTCTCCGCCAGCATCGAGCGCCACGAACACTTAGCCACCCTGGAAGTACGCACCGCCGCACCGGTTGGCAAAGACACTGCCGCGTCTTTGGAAGGCCGTGTGTCGCTGCTGTCTGTTCTGCGCGCTGGTATGGAAGGCCGTAGCCTGACGGGCGCCGAGGCCGAGTATCACCAAGAAACTGAGCGCCGCACTGGCCGTAAAGCCGAAGGTGTGTTCGTGCCCATGGGCCTGCTGGAGCGCCGCGCCAACACCACCGGCACTGCGCCGGAGCTGGTGCCGACTGACCACCGCGCCGACCAATACATTGGCCCCCTGCGTGAAGCCCTCATGGCCCGCCGCTTGGGCGTGCGCGTGCTGTCTGGCCTGCGTGGCAATGTCGTTATTCCGAAGTTTGGCAGCGGACTGGAAACTGGGTGGGTCGCTGAAGGCGGCGCAGTGCCGGAAGGCGAGATGGCCTTCGACAACGTAACCCTGGCGCCCAAGCACGTCGGTGGCAAGACCGAAATGTCCCGCCAGCTTATCCAGCAGTCCAGCCCGGACATTGAAGCCCTGGTGCGTCAAGACCTAGCATTCCTGATTGCCAAACAAATCGACCGTGCCATCATCGCGGGCAGCGGCGCTAGCAACGAACCGCGAGGCATCATCAACACCGTTGGCATTCAGACCGGCAACCTGGCCACCTTGGACTGGGCCAGCGTCATGACCATGGTTCAGCAGTTCGAGGACACCGAGCTGACCAACGCCGCATGGCTGACCACCAGCACCGCAAAAACCAAGTTCGCCACCACTCTCAAGGAAGCCGGTCTGCCGGGTTACCTGTTGGAGAACGGCCAAGTGGGGGGCTACCCGCTGAATGTCACGCGCCAGTTTACCGCCGACAGCGCCGGCGACTCCCCGGTGCTGCTGGGTGACTTCTCGCAGGTGCTGCTGGGCATCTGGTCCGAGCTGGACATTCTGGTAAACCCGTTTGCCGAACCAGCCTACAGCCGAGGCGGTGTGCAGGTGCGCGCGATGGCCACCTGTGACGTGGCCCTGCGCTACCCCGAAGCCTTCGTATTGGCCGAGGCGTAACCATGGAACTGGAGCGCCGTTTTTCTGCCGGTGCTGCCGTGGAAGGTCGCCAGCTTGTCGGGCTGGCGGCCCCCTTCGGGGCAGAGACGAGCATAGGCGACTTCCGCGAGGTCATCGCGCCGGGAGCTTTCACCCGCACCTTGAGCGATAACCCGGACATTCTCGCCCTGGTGGATCACGACACCGGCAAGGTGCTGGGCCGTACCCGATCCGGCACGCTGGAGCTGCGCGAGACGCCCGAGGGACTGGAATACCGTCTGACCCTCCCCGATACCAGCACCGGCAATGATCTGCGCACCTTGGCCAAGCGCGGCGACCTGGGCGGCGTGTCATTCGGCTTCCGTGTCCTGCGTGACTCTTGGACCGGCGACCTACGCACGCTGCATGAAGTCGAGTTGCACGAAATCAGCATTGTGCAGGCACACCCGGCTTACCCGACCACTAGCGTTAGCCTGCGTTCCCGTGTAGGCGACTGCACCCGTCTGGCACTGGCTCGTCGCTACCTGGAGGCCATTGCGTGAAATTTCCCTGGTTCAAAAAGCACGAAACCCGCTCCGACACCTTCGACCCGTACTGGTCGCAATTCCAGTTCGGGCAAGACACTGCTGGCGTCCACGTTGACCACCGCACCGCAGAAGGCGTGAGCGCCGTCTATGCGTGTGTGAGTGCGATTGCAGAGACGGTGGCCAGCCTGCCGCTGGACGTGTACCGCCGTACTGATGACGGACGCGAAAAGGCTCGCAATCACCCGTTGTATCCCCTGCTGCATGATGCGCCCAACGATTGGCAGACCGCTCTAGAGTTCCGCGAGCTGCTGCAACGTCACGTCCTGCTGCGTGGCAATGGTTATGCGCGCATCGTCTGGAACGGCGCGGGCCGAGTCGAAGCACTCAAGCCACTGCATCCGGATAGCGTCACCGTCCTGACCAATGCCAGCAGCGACCGCTTGCTATACGACGTGACCGACCGCAACGGCAGGCTGACCCGCCTCACCGCTGATGATGTTCTGCATCTTCGCTTCCACTCTGATGATGGCGTGCTGGGCCGTTCGCCCATTCACGTGGCCCGCGACACAATCGGCCTTGCCCTAGCTGAGCAGACCCACGGTGCGAAGATGTTCGAGCAGGGCACCAAGTTGTCGGGCGTTATCGAAACCGCGCCAGGCACCACCAAAGAGCAAGCCGCGCAGATTCGCGAAAGCTGGGCCGTCGGCCAATCGGGCGTGGGCAACCACGGCAAGACCGCCGTGTTGCCACAAGGGGCGAAGTTCAACACCGTTTCCATGACGTTGGAGGATGCCGAGTGGATCGAGGCCCGTAAGCTGTCGGTCATCGAAGTTTGCCGTCTATTCCGCTGCCCGCCCGTCATCGTGCAATCCATGGAAAGTGCGAACTACTCCAACAGTGTGGAGCTGGCCCGCCAGTTCATTACCCTGACCTTGCGGCGCCACCTGGTCGCCTGGGAGCAAGCCGTTAACCGCACCCTGCTAGGCGGTTCATTCTTCTGTGAGCACAACGTCGAAGGCCTGCTGCGTGGCGACTCGACCACTCGCGCCGAGTTCTACCAGCGAGGCATCGAGGACGGCTGGCTGCTTAAATCAGAGGTGCGCCGTATGGAAAACCTACCCACTGTAGAAGGTATCGATGATGAGCAACAAACCACGCGTCAAGATGCAGCCAGACCGAATCACAGTAATCGACCCGTTCGAGGAAAGGAGGAAGAAACAAGCCACAGGGGAGCGGCCTGATGTCCCCGAAGAAAAAGGCGAGTTCGACATCACGCACCAAAGCGAGAAGTGTTCCGTTATGCAGCGCCGCGTGGCGCCGGATAAGGACTCAGGTTCTAGCTGAAGAACCGCTGTGCCGTACGTGCGCGGCTCGTGGTCTGGTGGTACCCGCCACTGATGTTGACCACATCAAAGACAGCCGCGCCGACTACAGCGACGACAACAGCCGCTCTAACCTTCAATCACTTTGCCACTCATGTCATTCGATCAAGACTGCCCGCAGCATGGGCAAGAGCGTGACGCTAGGCTGCGATGTGTCCGGCCTCCCTGTCGATCCGGCGCACCCTTGGAACCTCAAAAAATCACCAGCAGTTGACGGCACGCTGATCGCGCCCGACCTGCTTTTTAATCGTTAACTGCCTGAAAATCATGAAGACGACCGCTCGCCGCCCCCGATCTGACAGTGCCAAGGCCGCTGTAGCCGCTAGCCAGGCCGTTGCGCTTGGCCCGCTACAGCCGCCCACTCACGTCCGGCTGCGTGAGTCTGATCGCCCTTTCTGGAACGCCATTGTGACCGCTCGCCCACGTGATACCTGGACTGACGCTGACCTGGTGCTGGCCGGCAACCTCGCTAGGGCGTATGCCGACATGGAGACCTTGCAGGAGAGCATCGAGCGCGACGGCTTGTTGGTCGAAGGGAAGGTGAACCCAGCCTGTGAGCTGCTGGACAAGATGACCCGTCGCGCCCTGGCGACTGGCCGGCAACTGATGGTCGCCACCATTGCCACTGTGGGCAAGGCCCAGGACATTTACAAAGGGGCTGCGCTGGAGCGTGGCGCACGTCAGCACGAGGATGACGACCTGATCCCGACCTTGGGGACGCTGCAATGACCCGCGCTGAAAAGATCATCGCCTTTATCGAGCGCTATTGCGTCACGCCCGAGGGCGCGGACGTGGGCAAGCCGCTGCGCCTGGCCGAATTTCAACGCCAGTTCATCCGCGACGTGTACGACAACCCGCACGGCACCCGCCGCGCCATCTTATCCGTGGCCAGAAAGAACGGTAAGTCGGGCCTGATTGCTAGCCTGCTGCTGGCGCACCTTGTTGGCCCCGAGGCGAAGCAAAACAGCCAGCTTGTGTCTGGAGCCATGAGCCGAGACCAAGCCGCCCTGGTGTTCAACTTGGCCGCCAAGATGGTGCAGCTATCGCCCGCCCTGTCGAAGATCGTCCGCATCGTGCCCAGCGGCAAGCGGCTGCTGGGGTTGAACCTGAATACCGAGTTTCGTGCGCTTGCTGCCGATGGCAAGACCGCTCACGGCCTCTCCCCAGTGCTCGCCATTCTCGATGAAATCGGCCAGATTCGCGGCCCGCAATCCGACTTCGTGGACGCCATCACCACCAGCCAGGGAGCCCACTCGGCACCGCTGCTGATCGCCATCAGCACCCAAGCAGCCAACGACGCTGACCTGCTGAGCCAGTGGATCGACGACGCCAAAATCAGCAAAGACCCGCGCATTGTTTGTCGCCTCTACGCTGGAGCTGAAGGCTGCGACCTGATGGACCTGGAAGCGTGGAAAGCAGCCAATCCAGCATTGGGTCTGTTCCGCTCCGAGACAGACTTGCGCGAACAGATGCAACAGGCCGAGCGGATGCCTAGCATGAGCAACACCGCCCGCAACCTGCTGCTCAACCAGCGCGTCAGTCTGGACAGTCCATTCATCAGCCCAGACGTGTGGATGGCCTGTGACACCATGCCTGAGCCATTCGAGGGCCTGGTATATGCCGGCCTCGACTTGTCCGCCCGAACCGATTTAACGGCGCTGGTGCTGATCGGCAAGGCCGAGGGCGTGTGGCAGGTTCGCTCGTACTTCTGGACACCTGAGCAAGGGTTATTCGATCGCGCTAGAAAAGACCGTGCGCCCTATGACGTATGGGCGCGGCAAGGATTCATCCGCACCACGCCGGGGGCCACGGTTGACTTGGAAGCGGTGGCGCTGGACATGGCCGAAATCTTGAGTGACTGCGACGTGGCTGCAATCGCCTATGACCGATGGCGCATCGACGTGCTGAAGAAGGAATTGGAACGCCTGGGGCTGGAGCTGCCATTGGTGCCGCACGGCCAAGGGTTCCGAGATATGGCGCCGGCACTCGACGCCCTGGAGGCTGAGTTGCTGAATGGCCGTGTCGCCCACGGTGGCCACCCTGTCCTGACCTTTTGCGCGGCCAACGCCGTTGCAGTGAAAGACCCTAGCGGCAACCGCAAACTAGACAAGAGCCGTCGCACTGGCCGAATTGACGGCCTGCAGGCCCTGGCGATGGCGTTCGGCGCCGCACAGGTAGCCGAGGCCCCCGCCGATCTTGATACCGAGGTATTTTTCGTATGAGCCTGACCACCGCCGAAGCCAAGCAACACCTCAGAGTCTTGCATGCGCTGGAAGACGACTTGATCCAGCTTTATCTGGATGCCGCCAAGGGGCACGTTGCCAAGTATCTGGGGAACGATCTGCCCGATCCTATGCCCGAGCCAATTCAAGCTGCCGTGCTGCTGCTGACGGCCGACCTGTATGTTAATCGGGAGCGCCAGGGGGATCGCATTCTGTATGAGGGCACGGCCTATTCATTGTTGCTGGCGCCGTATCGAACAATGGAGGTGCTGTGATGAATACCGGACGCCGACGACACCCTATTGCAGTGGAAGCATTCACCTACACCCGAGACCCTGATACTGGCGGGACAATCGAAGGATGGGCCGCTATCGGGACTGAGTGGGCCAGTCTGGACGGTATCAGCGGGAGAGAGTTCAACGCTGCTGGCGCACCGCAAAGTGTAGCAACGCACCGTGTGACCATTGCTTACCGGGACGACCTCACCACGTCGCACCGGTTTGTTTACCTAGATAAGAAATACGACCTCAAAGCCCTTCTGCCTAACAACGATCGCACCGAGCTGGTGTGCATGTGTCAAGAAGGGCTGTTGACCTAATTCACCGCTGCCCGTGCGGCCCTTCGGGGGTTACGGGACGGGGTATAGTCGTGAGTCACCCGTCATGAAAGAACCGCGACAGCTTGCAGGCACTCCCTCCTACCGACATTGACGTCGGGCCGTGGCAAGCATACCCGCCCGCGCTTGGGCAAAAAAGAAGCCCCGTCTGAGTGATTCAGTGCGGGGCTTTTTTCTCGCCTGTTCAAAGTACCAACATTTTATGTTCTGGATCTGGTTTTAGCTCCTCGGCTGCATCTGCCCATTCCTCTGCAGTGTCATAAATCTTCTTCAACGCTTCAGGTGATGGTTTTTCCTTGCACGCTGCAACCATTGCTGGGATCAGCAATTTTAAGAATTCTGCTTTAGTGCCTGTGTTCATGGTCGCCCCCGTTGAAATAATGCACGCCACCCCAGCCTAGCAACAGATTCATTCCGACGCCAAAGTGTGGGTCAAAGTGTGGGTCGAGATGGCGAAATTGCGCAGAGACCAGTAATTACGCGATTTATAGGCATTAAAAAGCCGGCTTGTGGCCGGCTTCTCGGGGACGGTCTTGGCTCATTTTTGATAAGCCGCAACCGCCTTAAACGGTTGGCAACATGGCCTGAAAAAGATGGCGGACGGCTGTGTGAGGCGTCGCCAGGCCCTCTGGAATGCGGCTTGCACCATCAGGGGGCGTGATGTGCGGCGTAGCATACCCGTGTGTGCGACACATGCCCAGCAAAAAGTGAGGTGCTTTAGGCGGGGCGTGCCGGGCGCAGGCTTGACCACCAGAACACCCAGCCGAGGATTTCCACGTTCTGCACCCGGCGCTGATAGGCCGTATAGCGTTCGCTGGGGTGGTTGAGACGGTCATGGCTGTGCAGGCACAGCGTGCCATTGTGGCCAAGGGTGAGGTGCTGCACCCGCAGGCGGCCATTGTGCAGCAGGGCATAGCATTCGCCCTCGACCACCCGGGTACAGCTGCGGTCGATAGCCAGCAGGGTGCCCTGGGGCAGCAGGGGGGCCATGTTGTTACCCGGCATGCCGAGGCAGATGGCCTTTTCTGCGTTGACCTGCACGCACTCCAGCGCTCGCCGGGGTATCGGCTGGTAGTGCCCAGGCAGTGCCAGCAGTCTGCCATCCCGCACCTGGTGCAGGGGCAGGTGGGCCAGGTCGGTGTCCAGGGCCTGCAGCGGCGGCGGCAGGGCCAGGTCTGGCACCGCCGGTGATATGGGTGCCAAGGGCGTCGGATGCTTTGGTCCCTCGCCACTGCGCAGCCAGCGCCTGCGCACGCAGAACAGGTCGGCAATCTCGTCGATCCGAGCCTGGGGCACACCGCGCTTGAACCAGTTGTTGACGTGCTGCGGCGTTACCTTGCGCTGGGCGGCAAAGTCGGACGGGGTCAGGTTGCACTCCAACAGGAGGCCTTTGAGACGGTCACCGGATGTTTTCATGGTGCCGAGTCTATAGACCCTGGAAGGGTGTGGAAATCAACCCGATGTCGAAGGGATTTGTAGGAAATGTGGTGGCTTGTAGGGCAATACCTAGGGGCGGGTAAGAAGTTTCGCTCTGTGTGTGATTTCCCTTGGCGATCGCCCATAAAAAAGCCCTGCCAAAGCAGGGCTTTTCCTTGTGTCAGCCTCAGCCCTTGTAGGCAGCGACCGACTTGGTGATCGCGGCGCGGGCGGCGTCGGCGCCTTCCCAACCTTCGATCTTGACCCACTTGCCCTTCTCGAGATCCTTGTAGTTCGCGAAGAAGTGTTCGATCTGCTGGATCAGCAGGGCTGGCAGGTCGGTGTATTCCTTCACGTCGACGTACAGCTGGCTCAGCTTGTCATGAGGCACGGCGATGACCTTGGCGTCGCCGCCGCCGTCGTCGGTCATGTTCAGCACGCCGACCGGACGGGCGCGGATCACCGAGCCTGGAGCGACCGGGTACGGGGTCACGACCAGCACATCCAGCGGATCACCGTCGTCGGCCAGGGTGTTGGGGATGTAGCCGTAGTTGGCCGGGTAGAACATCGGGGTGGCCATGAAACGGTCGACGAACAGGGCATCGCTGTCCTTGTCGATCTCGTACTTGATCGGCGCGTGGTTGGCCGGGATTTCGATGGCGACGTAGATGTCGTTCGGCAGGTCTTTGCCGGCTGGAATCTTGCTGTAGCTCATTGGGCAATGCCCCCGTGTTTGATCAAAAAAGTGGCGGCGATTATAGGCATATTCCCACGGTGGGTGCCACGCCCGGCCTGATGTGCGGGCGTTCAGGCGTGGCTTTCGCGGTAGTCCGGGTGTTCGGCCTGCAGGCGTGTCAGACGCTCGAGCGGGTCCTGGCGGTAGAACAGCTTCAGCTGCTGGTAGACCTGCGGCCAGGCCTGGTGCAGCAGGTCGGGGGCGCTGAAGAAGTATTCGCTGGTGACGGCGAAGAATTCGGCCGGGTTTTCCGCAGCGTAGGGGTCGATGGCCGTTTCGGCGTCCGGGTCGGCATCGAGCTGGCGATTCATCTCGTCATAGGCCTGCTGCATGGCCTGGGCCCATTCCTCCACGCGCATGCCGTGGTGCAGCGGCGGAAGGCCGTTGGCATCGCCGTTGAGCATGTCCAGCTTGTGCGCCAGCTCGTGGATCACCAGGTTGTAGGCTTCCCAGCCGCCGCTGGCCAGCACGCCGGGCCAGGCCAGGATCACCGGGCCCTGCTGCCAGGCCTCGCCGCTGTGCTCGGCGTCCCAGACATGCTCCACGCCGCTGGCATCGCGGTGGCGCTGGGGGCTCTTGAAATCGTCGGGGTAGAGGATTATCTCGTGGAAGCCCTGGTACCAGTTCAACTCGCCCAGGTGCAGCAACGGCAGTTGGGCCTGGGCGGCGAGGAACAGGCGCTGCTCGTCGTCGAGCTCGACGCCCGGCAGGGTGGTCAGGTGTTTGTCGTGCAGGAACAGCACGCTGGCTTCACGCAGCCAGCGGTCTTCCTCGTCGCTGATGCCGTCCAGCAGCGGCAGGCGATCGCGGATCACTTGCCACATGTGCGGATCGACTGGATAGCGGGCCAGGGTGCGCCGGCGGCGCCAGGCGCTGAACGACCACATGCGCCGGTCAGTGGGCCTTGGCCGTGCGGCCGAAGCGACCGCGCAGCAGGCCGAGGATCATCGGCACCAGCGACAGGACGATGATGCCGACCACCATCAGCGACAGGTGCTGCTTGATGAACGGCACGTTGCCGAAGAAGTAGCCCAGGGTCACCAGGCCGCCGACCCACAGCAGCGAGCCGGCCACGCTGAACGCCAGGAAACGCGGGTAGTGCATGTGGGCGATGCCGGCGACGAACGGCGCGAACGTGCGCAGGATCGGCAGGAAGCGCGCCAGGGTGACGGTCTTGCCGCCGTGGCGTTCGTAGAACTCGTGGGTGCGCTGCAGGTAGTCCTGGCGGAAGATCTTCGAGTTGGGGTTGCGGAACAGGCGTTCGCCTGCGGTGCGCCCGATCACGTAGTTGGTGCTGTCGCCGAGGATCGCCGCGGCCATCAGCAGGCCGGCCAGCAGCACCGGATCCATGCCGCCACCGGCGGCCACGGCGCCGGCGATGAACAGCAGCGAGTCGCCCGGCAGGAACGGCATGACCACCAGGCCGGTCTCGCAGAAGATCACGGCGAAGAGGATGGCGTAGATCCAGGGACCGTAGTTGTTGACCAGCAGGTCGAGGTAGGCATCGAGATGCAGGATGAGGTCCAGCGGGTTGAAATCCATGTACAGCACCTGTGTTCTTGACCCGCTTCTACGGGCGCGCAATGACGGACAGTGCCATGGTTTGGGACGGTTTACCGGCTAGGCGGGTAACTTTTCGCACATGACAGGAGGGGGATTATACGGCGAAGTCCGGATTGTGCCCGGAGAGTTTGTAGCGGAGCGTTACGACGGGGTCATTGTGCTTCCAATGGGCGAGTCTGCTGTAACGCGGCTCCTGGAGCGGCCTTGCGTCGCGATGGGGGGCGCAGCGGCCCCAAAATGTCGAACCATGCAAAATCGCCGGGGCCGCTGTGCGGCCCATCGCGACGCAAGGCCGCTCCCACAGCGATCACAAGAGCGCCAGGCATCAATCCTGACTGATCGGCAGGATGTAGTTCTCGAACTCGGTGTCCTTGCGAAACCCCATGGATTCATAAGTCTTGCGCGCCACCTCGTTGTCGCTGCTGGTGGACACGCGCATGCGCACGGCGTTGGATTGCTTGGCCATCTTCTTGGCCTCGCGCATCAGGTTGTCGGCGACCAGCATGCGGCGTGAGTCCTCGGCCACGTAGATGTCGTTGAGGATCCACACGCGCTTGAGCGACAGCGAGGAGAAGCTCGGATACAGCTGGCAGAAGCCCAGCAGGCGGTCGTCGCCGTCATCCGGCAGCGCCAGGTAGATGATCGACTCCTTGCGCTTGAGGCGCTTCTCGAGAAAGGCCCGCGAACTGTCCGGGTAAGGCAGTTGCCCATAGAACTCACGGTATTTCACGAACAAAGGGGTGAGCAGGTCGAGGTGTTCCAAGGTTGCCTGGATGATGCGCATGGGCGGGCCTCTGAGTCCATTGGGGGTACGGCGGATTGCCTGCAGCGTCCTCTGGCATGCTGCCTAAAGCAGGCTAGAAGCGCAATCCGCCTTCCGTGACATGTTTTTTACCCTTCGCCGAGTAGGAAGTTTCCGTTTTTGCTGGTGGATTCCTCACTGTCGATGCTGTGGACCTCCGCTTCGTCCTTCAGATTCACCCCCGACAGCTGACGCCTGCACGCCTCGCGCATCAGGTACAGCAGGCGGTGGGCGGCCAGGCCGTAGCTCAGGCCCTCCAGGCGCACGTTGGAGATGCAGTTGCGGTAGGCATCGGTCAGGCCGACCTTGGGTGCGTAGGTGAAGTACAGCCCCAGGCTGTCGGGTGAACTCAGGCCTGGACGTTCGCCGATCAACATGACTGTCATGCGCGCGCCAAGCAGTTCGCCCACTTCGTCGGCCACCGCGACCCGGCCTTGCTCCACCAGGATCACCGGGGCGCTGCTCCAGCCATCGGCGGCGGCCTGCTCCTCGAAACGGCTCAGGAAGGGCAGGGTGTGGCGGTGCACGGCCAGCGCCGACAGGCCATCGGCGACAACGATCGCCAGGTCGACGCCGCCGGGGTTGGCGTGGGCGTGCTCGCGCAGGCACTGGGCCGAGTCCTCATGCAGGCGCCGGCCAAGATCCGGGCGTTGCAGGTACTGGTGGCGGTCGCAGGCAGCGCTGTGCAGCAGCAGGCTGTCGCGGCCGCGCTCGCCTAGTTGCTGGCGCAGGCCGACGTGGTCGAACGGCAGGTGCACGGCATCGCGGGCCTGGGCATGGGCGAACTGGAAATCGAGCTGGGCGCCGGTGGGCAGGCTGATGCCGGTGCGGCCGAGGGCGATGCGCGCCGGGGTGAGGTTGCGCAGGGCCAGCCAGGGGTTCTCGGGGGTCGGGGTGTGTCGGTCCATGGTCATCCCTATGCAAGCTGCGCCAGGGCCTGGCGGAAGGCCGGCGGCAGGTTGTCGCCGAAGCGGATGCGGCCGTCGGCCTGGGTGAAGATGCCGGTGCGCTCCAGCCACGCCTCGAATTCCGGCCCGGGCTTCAGCCCCAGGGTCTGGCGCGCGTAAAGCGCGTCGTGGAACGAGGTGGTCTGGTAGTTGAGCATGATGTCGTCAGAGCCGGGGATGCCCATGATGAAGTTGATCCCGGCCACCCCCAGCAGGGTCAGCAGGGTGTCCATGTCGTCCTGGTCGGCTTCGGCGTGGTTGGTGTAGCAGATGTCGCAGCCCATCGGCACGCCCAGCAGCTTGCCGCAGAAGTGGTCCTCGAGGCCGGCGCGGATGATCTGCTTGCCGTTGTACAGGTATTCCGGGCCGATGAAACCAACCACGGTGTTGACCAGGAACGGCTTGAAGTGGCGGGCCACGGCGTAGGCGCGGGTCTCGCAGGTCTGCTGGTCGACGCCATGGTGCGCGTTGGACGACAGCGCGCTGCCCTGGCCGGTCTCGAAGTACATCAGGTTCTGCCCGACCTTGCCGCGCTTGAGCGACAGGCCTGCCTCGTAGCCCTCCTGAAGCACGTTGAGGTTGATGCCGAAGCCGGCGTTGGCCGCCTCGGTGCCGGCGATGGACTGGAACACCAGGTCCAGCGGCATGCCACGGTTGATCGCCTCGATCGAGGTGGTGACGTGGGTCAGCACGCAGGATTGGGTGGGAATGTCGTAGCGCTGGATGATCGCATCGAGCATCTCCAGCAGCGCGCAGATCGAGGCGATGCTGTCGGTGGCCGGGTTGATGCCGATCATGGCATCGCCATTGCCGTACAGCAGGCCGTCAAGGATGCTTGCGGCGATGCCGGCCGGCTCGTCGGTCGGGTGGTTGGGCTGCAGGCGCGTCGACAGCCGCCCGCGCAGCCCCATGGTGCCGCGAAAGGCGGTGACCACGCGGATTTTCTGCGCCGCCAGCACCAGGTCCTGCACGCGCATGATCTTCGACACCGCCGCCGCCATTTCCGGCGTCAGGCCCGGCGCCAGGGCGCGCAGGCTGTGCTCGTCGGCGTGCTCGCTGAGCAGCCAGTCGCGCAGCCCGCCGACGGTCAGGTGGCTGACCGGAGCGAAAGCTTGTGCGTCGTGGGTGTCGATGATCAGGCGGGTGACTTCGTCCTGTTCATAGGGAATCAGCGCCTCGTTGAGAAAGTGCTTGAGCGGGATGTTGGCCAGGGCCATCTGCGCCGCCACCCGCTCGCCGTCGTTGCTGGCGGCGACCCCTGCCAGGTAGTCGCCAGAGCGCGCCGGACTGGCCTTGGCCATCACCTCTTTGAGGCTGTCGAAGCGGTAGACCTGGTGGCCCACCGTATGGGTGAAACTTGCCATACAGAATCTCCAGGGCGCCGCAGGCTTGGCCTGCGGCGCAAGTCGGCAATCAGTGCAGGGCCTCTTCGGCCTTCTGGATCGCGGCGAATTCCTCTTCCGGGGTACCGGCCACCAGGTGGTGACGGCTGTAGAAAGCAAAGTAGGCAATTAATACTGCATAGATCACTGCAGCGCCAATCACCACCCTTGGATCGACCAGGAACCCGGCGACCACGGCGATGCAGGCCAGCACCAGGGCAACGCTCGAGGTGAAGATGCCGCCGGGCGTGCGATACGGACGCTCCATTTTCGGGCGGCGGATACGCAGGGTGATGTGCGCGGCCATCATCAGTACGTAGGACAGCGTGGCGCCGAACACCGCCACCAGGATCAGCAAGTCGCCCTGGCCGGTCAGCGACAGGGCGAAGCCGATGATGCCGGGGATCACCAGGGCCAGCACCGGGGCCTTGCTCTTGTTGGTTTCCGACAGCTTGCGCGGCAGGTAGCCGGCACGGGAAAGCGCGAAGATCTGCCGCGAATAGGCGTAGATGATCGAGAAGAAGCTGGCGATCAGGCCGGCCAGGCCCACCAGGTTGACGAAGCCGCCCATCCAGGTGGAGCCGCCGTAGGCCTTGGACAGTGCCTCGACCAGCGGGTTGCCGGAGGCCTTGAGGGCTTCGGAGCCGGCGCCGCCGGGGCCGACCACCAGGATCAGCAGGGCGAAGGCCAGCAGCACCAGCATCGCGCCGATCAGGCCGCGGGGCAGGTCGCGTTTGGGGTTCTTGGTCTCTTCGGCGGCCAGCGGCACGCCCTCGACCGCGAGGAAGAACCAGATTGCGTAGGGAATGGCCGCCCACACGCCGACATAGCCGAACGGCAGGAAGCTGCTCGCACCGACTGCGTCAGTCTTGGCGATGTCGAACAGGTTGGCTGCATCGAAATGGGGCACCATGCCGATCAGGAACACCGCCAGGGCGATGGCGGCGACGGCGGTGATGATGAACATCAGCTTCAGCGCCTCGCCCACCCCGAAGATGTGGATGCCGATGAACACGATGTAGAAGGCCAGGTAGATCATCCAGCCGCCGATGCCGAACAGCGACTGGCAGTAGGCGCCGATGAACACGGCGATGGCCGCGGGGGCGATGGCGTACTCGATGAGGATCGCCGTGCCGGTGAGGAAGCCGCCCCAGGGGCCGAAAGCGCTGCGGGCGAAGCCGTAGCCGCCGCCGGCGGTGGGGATCATCGACGACAGTTCCGCCAGGGAGAAGCACATGCACAGGTACATGGTGGCCATCAGCAGGGTGGCGAGGAACATGCCGCCCCAGCCGCCCTGGGCCAGGCCGAAGTTCCACCCGGCGTAGTCGCCGGAGATCACGTAGGCCACGCCCAGGCCCACCAGCAGGACCCAGCCGGCGGCGCCTTTTTTCAGTTCACGTTGCTGGAAATAGTCCGATCCGACTTTTTCGAAGTCGACGGAGGAACTCGCCGGCGCGCTGCCGGAATGATCGCTTGGCATAGGGTTCACCTGTTGTTTTTCTTAGGTTGCCGGAGGGACTGCCGGCCACTGGTGATTCGTTTTGCAGGAAGCGGGCCAGAGCGGTTCGTGCACGCGAGCCGCACTGGTCTGATGGGCCTCATCGCGGGGCAAGCCCGCTCCCACGTTGGGGCGTGGAGCGGGCTTGCCCCGCGATTGCGTGCTTAGAAGAAGCCCAGCGGGTTGATGTCGTAGCTCACCAGCAGGTTCTTGGTCTGCTGGTAGTGGTCGAGCATCATCTTGTGGGTTTCACGGCCGACGCCGGACTTCTTGTAGCCACCGAATGCGGCATGCGCCGGGTACAGGTGGTAGCAGTTGGTCCACACGCGGCCGGCCTTGATACCACGGCCCATGCGATAGGCGCGGTTGATGTCGCGGGTCCACACGCCGGCACCGAGGCCGAACTCGGTGTCGTTGGCGATGGCCAGGGCCTCGGCTTCGTCCTTGAAGGTGGTGACGCTGACCACAGGGCCGAAGATCTCTTCCTGGAACACGCGCATCTTGTTGTTGCCCTTGAGCAGGGTCGGCTGGATGTAGTACCCGCTGGCCAGCGCGCCTTCGAGCTGCTCCACCTTGCCGCCGGTCAGCAGCTCGGCGCCTTCTTCCTGGGCAATCTTCAGGTACGACTGGATCTTCTCGAACTGCTGCTGGGATGCCTGGGCGCCGACCATGGTGTCGGTATCCAGCGGGTCGCCGCGCTTGATCTGCAGGACCTTCTTCATCACCACTTCCATGAACTGCGGGTAGATCGACTCCTGCACCAGGGCGCGCGACGGGCAGGTGCACACCTCGCCCTGGTTGAAGAACGCCAGCACCATGCCTTCGGCGGCCTTGTCGATGAACGCAGGCTCGGCCTGCATGATATCCTCGAAGTAGACGTTGGGCGACTTGCCACCAAGCTCGACGGTGGACGGTATGATGTTCTCGGCCGCGCATTTCATGATGTGCGCGCCGACCGGGGTGGAGCCGGTGAAGGCGATCTTGGCGATGCGCTTGCTGGTGGCCAGGGCTTCACCGGCCTCGCGGCCATAGCCTTGGACCACGTTGAGCACGCCCTTGGGCAGCAGGTCGCCGATCAGTTCCAGCAGCACGGTGATGCCCAGCGGCGTCTGCTCGGCGGGCTTGAGCACCACGCAGTTGCCGGCGGCCAGGGCCGGGGCCAGCTTCCAGGCGGCCATCAGCAGCGGGAAGTTCCACGGGATGATCTGCCCGACCACGCCCAGTGGCTCGTGGATGTGGTAGGCCACGGTGGTTTCGTTGATCTCGGCGGCGCCGCCTTCCTGGGCGCGGATGCAGCCGGCGAAGTAGCGGAAGTGATCGACCGCCAGCGGGATATCTGCGTTGAGGGTTTCGCGGATCGGCTTGCCGTTGTCCCAGGTCTCGGTGATGGCCAGCAGTTCGAGGTTCTGCTCGATGCGGTCGGCGATGCGCAGCAGGACGTTGGAGCGGTCCTGCACCGAGGTGCGACCCCAGGCGTCGGCGGCGGCATGGGCGGCGTCGAGGGCCTTTTCGATGTCTTCGGCGCTGGAGCGGGGGAACTCGGCGATCGGCTGGCCGTTCACCGGCGAGGTGTTGGTGAAGTACTCACCCTTTACCGGAGGAACGAACTCACCACCGATGTAGTTGCCGTAGCGGCTCTTGAAGGAAACCTTCGCGCCCTCGGTACCGGGATGTGCGTAACGCATGGTGTGTCTCCTGGTCGTTGTGATTGTTGCGGAGTGTCCAAGCGTAGAGCAAAGGTCGGGCCAGCGCCTGGAGGTCCTTGTATATCAATGACTTGGGTCAAGATCGGGCAGTGGCTGGCGCGGCCCTGTGCCAGGGCCGGCACGGCCTGGGTGACACTTTGTACCGTTTGCGACACAACCTGTGACCACAGGGTCAGTGCAGCATTGCAAAGCGTTGCCGCCTGGAGGATGCTGGCAACACGCTCTATCTGCGGAGAACAACTACAAATGCAGAGCAATCCGTTCAGTCGCCATGCCCAGCAAGTGCTCACGGTCGCCCACGGCCAGGCCAGCGGGCCGGGCAGCGACCCGTCGATCGCCCGCTCCTGGCTGCGCTGCCTTGAGGATTACCACCTCGACCCGGCCCGGGCCCAGGCCCCGGTGGTGCTCGAGCACGGCCGCCTGCTGGAGAGCCGCGAGCGCCTGCATCAGGTACTGCAGATCGCCGACAACGAGATGAACAGCCTGCATCAGCAACTGTCCGGCAGCGGTCACGCGGTGCTGCTGACCGATGCCCGCGGGGTGATCCTCAACTGCGTCACCGCCCCTGGCGAGCGGCGCATCTTCGAGCGGGCCGGGCTGTGGCTGGGCGCCGACTGGAGCGAAGCCCGCGAGGGCACCAACGGCATCGGCACCTGCCTGGTCGAGCGCCAGGCCCTGACCATTCACCGGGACGAACATTTCCGTGGCCGACACACCGGCCTGACCTGCTCGGCCAGCCCGGTATTCGACCCCCATGGCGAGCTGCTGGCGGTGCTCGACGTATCGTCGGCACGGCCGGATGTGTCGCGCCAGAGCCAGTTCCACACCATGGCCCTGGTCAACCTGTCGGCGAAGATGATCGAAAGCTGCTATTTCCTGCGTCATTTCGAGCAACAGTGGTTGCTGCGCTTCCACCTGCAGGCGGAGTCGGTCGGCCTGTTCAGCGAAGGGTTGCTGGCCTTTGACGGCGACGGGCGGATCTGTGCCGCCAACCAGAGCGCCTTGAACCTGCTGGGCACCATCCGTGGCGGCGTGCTGGGCAAGCCGCTGGACAGGTTCTTCGCCTGCAGCCACGACGAGCTTTTCAGCCGCGCCACGCCCCAGGGCAGCAGCGCCTGGCCGCTGCACACCCGCGATGGCCGCCAGGTGTTCGCCAGCCTGCGCGGCCAGGCCCGTGTGCCGGTGTGGTCGGTGCCGGTGGCCTTGCCCCGCGCCAGTGCCCCCGGCATTTGCCTGCTCGACCCGGCTCTGCGCGAGGACTTTCGTCGTGCCGTGCGGGTGTTCGAGCGCGACGTGCCCCTGCTGCTGCGCGGCGAGACCGGCTGCGGCAAGGAGGCCTTCGCCCAGGCCGTGCACCAGGCCAGCTCGCGTCGGCACAAGCCGTTCGTGGCAATCAACTGCGCGTCGATTCCCGAGAGCCTGATCGAGAGCGAGCTGTTCGGCTATCGCGGCGGCAGCTTCACCGGCGCGCGCAAGGAGGGCATGCGCGGCAAGCTGCTGCAGGCCGATGGCGGCACCTTGTTGCTGGACGAGATCGGTGACATGCCACTGGCGCTGCAGACCCGCCTGTTGCGGGTGCTCGAGGAGCGCCAGGTGGTGCCCATCGGCGGCGAGCCGCAGGCGGTGGATGTGCGGATCGTCAGCGCCACCCACCGTGACCTGCTGGAACGGGTGGCGCAGGGCGGTTTCCGCGAAGACCTCTATTACCGGCTCAATGGCCTGGAAGTCGCCCTGCCGGCGCTGCGCGAGCGCAGCGACAAGGCGCAGTTGCTGGACTTCCTGCTGGCGCAGGAGACCGAGGGGCAGGCCATCACTCTCGACCCGCCCGCCCGCCAGGCGCTGCTGGACTTCAACTGGCCGGGTAACGTGCGGCAGATGAGGAATGTGCTGCGTACGTTGGTGGCGCTGTGCGAAGGCGCGCATATCGAGTTTTCCGATCTCCCGGCAATTGTCCGCCATGGCGCGCCCTCTGTACGAGCGGCCTTGTGTCGCGAAAGGGCCGCAGAGCGGCCCCAGGATCCTGATCATGTCGCTGAAATCGCCGGGGCTGCTGCGCAGCCCTTTCGCGACACAGGGCCGCTCCTACACGCCGAGCGCGATGCGCTGCTCGCCGTACTGGAGGCAAACCGCTGGCACCTGACCCGCGTCGCCGAGCATCTGGGCATCAGCCGCAATACCTTGTATCGAAAACTGCGCAAACACGGCATCGCCAGGGCCGGTTGAGCGAAACAGCGAGTGCGATTTCCCTCGCCCTGGGCTACCCTGCCTCGACGTTTTGCGAGGTCGATCATGCACATTCATATTCTCGGTATTTGCGGCACTTTCATGGGTTCGCTGGCCGTGCTGGCCAAGGAGCTGGGCCACCGCGTCACCGGCTCCGACGCCAATGTCTATCCCCCGATGAGCACCCAGCTCGAGGCCCAGGGCATCGAGCTGACCCAAGGCTACGACCCGGCCCAGCTGGAGCCGGCACCTGACCTGGTGGTGATCGGCAACGCCATGTCGCGGGGCAACCCGGCGGTGGAGTACGTGCTGAACAAGGGCCTGCCCTATGTCTCCGGCCCGCAGTGGCTGGCCGACCATGTGCTGCAGGGCCGCTGGGTATTGGCCGTGGCCGGTACCCATGGCAAGACCACCACCAGCAGCATGCTGGCCTGGGTCCTGGAACACGCTGGCATGAGCCCGGGCTTCCTGATCGGCGGCGTGCCGCAGAACTTCTCGGTGTCGGCGCGCCTGGGCGGTACGCCGTTCTTCGTGGTCGAGGCCGACGAATACGACAGCGCCTTCTTCGACAAGCGCTCCAAGTTCGTCCACTACCACCCGCGCACCGCGATCCTCAACAACCTCGAGTTCGATCACGCGGACATCTTCCCCGACCTGGCGTCCATCGAACGGCAGTTCCATCACCTGGTGCGCACCATCCCCAGCGAAGGCCTGGTCATCCACCCGACCACCGAGCAGGCGCTGGAGCGGGTCATCGGCATGGGCTGCTGGACCCCGGTGCAGACCACCGGCGAAGGCGGGCAATGGCAGGCGCGCCTGCTCAGCGCCGACGGCTCGCGTTTCGAGGTGCTGTTCGACGGTGAGGCACAGGGTGTGGTGGATTGGGCGCTGACCGGTCAGCACAACGTCGCCAACGCCCTGGCTACCTTGGCCGCCGCCCGTCATGTCGGCGTGGCGCCGGCCATGGGCATCGAAGGCCTGAGCGCGTTCAAGAGCGTCAAGCGGCGCATGGAGAAGGTCGCCGAAGTGCAGGGCGTGACCATCTATGACGACTTCGCTCACCACCCGACCGCCATCGCCACCACCCTCGACGGCCTGCGCAAGCGCGTCGGCGAGGCGCCGGTGATCGCGGTGATCGAGCCACGCTCCAACTCCATGAAGCTCGGCGCCCACCGCGATGGCCTGCCGGAAAGCGTCAACGACGCCGACCAGGTGATCTGGTACGCGCCGCCCAACCTGGGCTGGGACCTGGCGGGCACCGCCGCGCAGTGCAAGGTGCCGAGCGTGGTGGCCGACAGCCTCGAAGCCATCATCGAGCGCATCAAGGGCCAGGCACGCCCGGGCACCCATGTGGTGATCATGAGCAACGGCGGCTTCGGCGGCCTGCACGGCAAGCTGGCCGAGGCGCTGAAGTGAACGGGCCGGAACGCATCACCCTGGCCATGACCGGCGCCTCCGGGGCGCAGTATGGCCTGCGTCTGCTCGACTGCCTGGTGCGCGAGGACCGCGAGGTGCACTTCCTCGTCTCCAAGGCCGCGCAGCTGGTGATGGCCACCGAGACCGACGTGCTGCTGCCGGCCAAGCCCCAGGCCATGCAGGCGTTCCTCACCGAGTATACCGGCGCGGCCGACGGGCAAATCCGCGTGTACGGCAAGGAAGACTGGATGTCGCCGGTGGCCTCGGGCTCCGGCGCGCCGGCGGCGATGGTGGTGGTGCCCTGTTCCACCGGCACCCTTTCGGCGATCGCCACGGGCGCCTGCAACAACCTGATCGAGCGTGCCGCCGACGTGACCCTCAAGGAGCGTCGGCAATTGATCCTGGTGCCGCGCGAGGCGCCGTTCTCCACCATCCACCTGGAGAACATGCTCAAGCTGTCGCAGATGGGCGCGGTGATCCTGCCGGCGGCACCGGGGTTCTACCACCAGCCGCAGAGCATCGACGACCTGGTCGATTTCGTTGTGGCGCGCATCCTCAACCTGCTGAACATCCCGCAGGACATGCTGCCGCGCTGGGGCGAGCATCACTATGGGGTCGATGATTGAAGCGGGTGCTGGCGGGGCTGGTGATACTGGCCCAGCTCGGCGGCTGCGCCACGGTGCGTACTCTCGACGCCAACAAGCCGGGGGCGCCGGTGGTGTATGCCGGGACGCGTCTGGACCTGTACGTGATCAACGGCGGTTGTTGTCCCCGGGACCGCTTTGGCGCCGAAGCGCCGGACTATCCGGGGCTGGACCTGCCGGGCAGTGCGTTGCTGGATACCTTGCTGCTGCCGTTGTCTTTGTTGACGGCAGCGGGGGTGGGCTTTAACGCCACCGGCGGTCTTTGATAGCCAAAGGCTGCTGTGCAGCCCAATCGCCGGCTTGCAGGCGATTGGCGTGGTTCAAGATTGACTATTTCTTCCCCAGCTTGCGCAGCTCGTCGGACTCAACCACCCGAATCCCGTCTTCCTCTTCCAGCGCCAGACGCCACAACGCCCGAGCCAGGGTGCAGGCCTCGATGCCCCGGTACTTGCCCGGTATCAGGCGGGCGAAGGGCGCCGCCATCCGTTCACCCAGACGCGGCTCGATCCGCTCGCCCAGCAACAGCGAAGGCCGCACGATGGTCAACTGCGGCCAGTCCTGCTGCTTGAGCGCCTCTTCCATCTCGCCCTTGACCCGGTTGTAGAAAACCGACGATTTCGGATCGGCGCCCAAGGCGCTGATCACCAGCAGGTGGCGGGCGCCCATCTCGCGGGCACGCTTGCTGAAGGCCACGACCATGTCCAGGTCGACGGCGCGGAAGGCGTTTTCCGAGCCGGCCTGCTTGAGCGTGGTGCCCAGGCAGCAGAAGGCGATATCGACGCGGCCGGCCAGTTGCGGGAGAAACACTGCCGGGTCGCCCACCGGGTTTTCCAGGTGCGGGTGCTCGGCCAGGGGGCGGCGGGTCGGTGCCAGCACGCGGCTGATGGTGGGCTCGTTGAGCAGGCGGTCGAGCAGGTGTTCACCCGTCAGACCCGTGGCACCGGCAAGCAGGACATGTTGAGGCGTCAGGTACATGATGTCTCTCCCTCGTTACTACACAGCTTAGTGGGCGCCAGGTGTTTTTGCCCGTTGCCCAGAAGCTGGCTGGGCTTCATTGCGCAGGGCTTGCTCGGCCTGTTGGCGGCGCAGGCGCTGCCAGTGGCTGATCACTGCCGGCGGCGCCCAGAGCTGCGGCTCCGAGGCTTCGAAGCCCTCCCTTCGTTCTCTTTCGGCAACGCTTTGCCGCGCCAGTTCAAACGCCTGTTTCAAGTCGTCAGTCTGGTTCAGCGCCTGGGCGAACAGGGCGTCGCCGAAATAGGTGAAGTCGGCTTCTTCTGAGCAGCCGAACGACACCCGGTCGGGGCGCGCGGCGGTCATGACCAGGGTGCGGTCGTCCTTGAGCGGAGCGATGTAGCCACCCGAATAGCAGGCCGAGATGACGATTACCTTGTCGCGGTCTTTCAGCGGGGCCAGGGCGCTGGCCAGCTCGTCCGCGGAGAGGTCGGCCAGTTGCAGGCGCGGCTGGTCGAGGACCAGTTGGTGGTCATGGCTGCCATGGCTGGTCAGGTAGATGAACACCAGGTCCTCGGGGCCGCTGCGCTCGGCCAGGGTGCGGGCGGCACGGGTGAGGTTCTCGCGGGTGGCCATCGGGCGGTCGGCCAGGTGGTCGCGATGGTTGACCAGGGTCACCTGGCCGTGGGCGCCGAAGCGCACCTTGAGCATGTTGCTGACATAGTCGGCCTCGCGCAGGAATACGCTCTGCTGGCCGTCGCCGGCTACCACCAGGCTGTACAGCTGCACCGGCGGCACCGACGCCGGCACCTTGGCCAGGGCATCGGCCAGCAGCTTGCCCTGGTTGAGCAAGGCCAGGTCCAGTGGGTCGGGCAGCAGGTTGCCCTGGGCATCGCGCACGCGCACGCCGTTGACCCAGGTGCCGCTCTCGATCCGTCCGTCCGGGTGGGTCAGCTTGCCGCGACCGTGGTAGGTGTCGTCGGCGAAACCGCCGACGTACTGGCTGCCGTCGGCCAGCTGCAAGGTACCGCTGCCGGCGAAGCGCCAGTCGCGAAAACCGCCCTTGTAGCGGCTGCCGTCGCTGCCCAGCAGTTCGCCCTGGCCGACCAGTGAGCCATCCTTGAAGTCGCCGATCCAGACGTCGCCGTCGGCGCTCTCGTAGCGCCCCCGGCCTTCGAGGCGGTTGTCCTTGAATTCGCCGATGTACTGCTCGCCATCGGCGCTGTCGTAGGTGCCGGCGCCTTGCAACTGCCCGTCGATGAAGTGGCCGCTGAACTGGTTGCCGCTGGCGTCGCTGCGCACCCCGGCGCCATTGGGCTTGCCCTTGGCGAACAGGCCCTGGTAGCGGCTGCCGTCGGCCAGTTCGAGTTGGCCGGCGCCTTCGTACTGGTCGTCCTTGAACTGGCCGCGGTAGGTCTGGTCGTTCTGCTTGAGCGTGCCCTCGCCGTCGCGTCGGCCATGCTTGAAGGTGCCTGCATAATGGCTTCCGGGGGTGGTCAGGTCGCCCAGTCCCTGGAACAGGCCTGCACTGAACTGGCCGCGATAGACCTCGCCGTTGCTGCCATGCCATTCGCCCTGGCCATGCCACTGGCCGTCCTTGAAGGTGCCGGCATACCAGCTGCCGTTGGGGTAGTCGATGCGTCCCTCGCCTTGCAGCAGGCCATCGACCACCTGGCCGCGGTAGCGGCCGCCGTCGGGCAGCCGGGCGTCCGGAGGCGACAACGGTTCACCTTCGCCGCAGGCGGCAAGCAACAGGATCAAGGTCAGGGGAAGCAGGGGGCGCATGGCGGGTTCCGCGGCAATCGATGCGCCGAGTATGCCGCAGAACGCGCGGGTGCGTGAATCGGGGCCGCGTGGCGGCCCCAGGGGCGCATCAAACGAAGCAGAGCGACAGCGGTTCGGCGATGTAGGCGGGTTTTTCTTCGCCTTCGATCTCGAGGGTGACGGTGGCCTTGAGCAGCCACTGCCCCGGTTTCTTCTCGGTGGCGTCGGTCAGGTCGACCTTCAGTCGTACCTGGCTGTCGACCTTCACCGGCTGAATGAAGCGCACGCTGTCCAGGCCGTAGTTGACCACCATCTTCAGCCCTTCGGGCAGCACGAGGATGTCTTCCATCAGCTTGGGGATCAGCGACAGGGTGAGGAAACCATGGGCGATGGTGGTACCGAACGGCGTTTTCTTCGCCTTTTCGGGATCGACATGGATGAACTGGAAATCGCCAGTGGCCTCGGCGAACAGGTTGATGCGTTGCTGATCGATCTTCAGCCAGGCGGAACGTCCCAGTTCCTTGCCAACGTACTGCGAAAGCTCTGTAACGGGTACATAGGGCATCGCGACATCTCCAGATTGTCATTTGGTACGACTGTGCAAGATCAGCACGGCGAACCGTTTCAGTCAAGTTGACTGCTTTTCGCCGAATATCGCCTTATAGGCAGTTGCTTAGCGTGCTTATAATGGCCGCCATGCTCTGAGGGAGGTCCATATGCTGTTGCGTGGTTTGACCTGGCTGGTGCTGTTCCAGTTGCTGGGAACGGCGATCAACCACCTGTTGCTGCCCATCCTGCCCGGGCCCATCATCGGCCTGTTGTTGTTGATGGCCTTCCTGATGACCCGTGGCGAGGTTGGCGAGCCGCTCAACGAGGCCGCTGGCAGCCTGTTGCGCTACCTGCCGCTGCTGCTGGTGCCGCCGGCGGTGGGGGTGATGGTCTACGCCAGGGACATCGCCGCCGACTTCTGGGCCATCGTCGGGGCCTTGCTGATCTCCTGCCTGCTGACCCTGGTGTTCGTCGGCGTGCTGATGCAGAAGCTGATCCACCGCCAGGGCAAGCGCGAGGAGCAGCCATGATCCTCGACTGGCACGGCGCGCTCGAGGCGGTCATCCATCATCCGTTGTTCGGCATCGGCATCACGTTGGCCGCCTACCAGCTGGTGCTGGCGGGCTACGAGAAGACCCGCTGGATCTTCCTGCAACCGGTGCTGGTGTCGATGCTGGTAGTGATCGGTATCCTCCTGGCCTGCGGCATCGACTACGCCGAATACCGCAAGAGCACCGAGATCATGAACATCCTCCTGGGGCCGGCCACCGTGGCCCTGGCGGTACCGCTCTACCTCAACCTGCGGCGCATTCGGCAGCTGTTCTGGCCGACATTTACTACGCTGGTAGTCGGAGGCCTGTTCGCCACCGTGGCGTGCCTGGCGCTGGGGTGGTGGTTCGGTGCCGAACACATGATCCTGATGACCATGGCGCCGAAATCGGTCACTTCGCCGATCGCCATGCTGGTGGCCGAGCAGATCGGTGGTGTGGCGGCCCTGGCCGCGGTGTTCGTGCTGATCACCGGGGTTATCGGTGCGATCTTCGGCCCGGCGCTGTTGACCCGATGCGGCGTGCTCAGTCCCGAGGCGCGAGGCATGGCGCTGGGGGTGACCGCCCATGCGGTGGGCACTTCGGTGGCCTTGCAGGAAAGTGATGAATGCGGCGCCTTCGCCGCGCTGGCGATGAGCCTGATGGGGGTGGCCACGGCGGTGTTCCTGCCGTTGGCGGTCAGCCTGGTGGCTTGAGGAGTCGAGATGACGTTACCGCTGTTTCCCCTCAATACCGTGCTGTTCCCCGGTTGCCTGCTCGACCTGCAGATCTTCGAGGCGCGCTACCTGGACATGATCGGCCGCTGCATGAAGCAGGGCGCCGGTTTCGGCGTGGTGTGCATCCTTGAAGGCGAGCAGGTGGGCAAGGCACCGCCGGTGGTGGCCTCGCTCGGCTGCGAGGCGCTGATCCGCGATTTCGTGCAGCAGGACAACGGCCTGCTGGGTATTCGCGTCGAGGGCGTGCGGCGGTTTCGTGTCGAGCAGACCGAGGTGCAGAAGGACCAGCTGATGCTCGCCGAGGTGCAATGGCTCGCGGACCTGCCGGACAGTCCGTTGGTGGAGCAGGACGACGACCTGCTGGCCTTGCTGCTGGCGTTGGGCGAGCACCCGATGGTCGAGGCGCTGGACATGCCGCGCGACGTGGACGGGCGCCAGTCGCTGGGCAACCAGCTGGCGTACCTGCTGCCGTTCATGGAAGAGGACAAGCTCGACCTGCTGGCCATCGATTCGCCACAGCTGAGGCTGGAGGCGATCCAGGCGCTGCTCGAGCGGATCCAGGGCGAGTTGTTCGCCTGAGCTGCCCAGGCCCGCTCCAACACCTCGCGAGTGCATCAGTACTGGTAACGCAACAACGCCTTTGGCAGTGCATGCAGGGCAAAGAACGCCAGCAACGCGACGCAGGCCGGCAGCACCAGCCACCACACCCGTTGCGGCAGCGCCACCAGCGGCTGGCGATGCTGCACTAGGGTCAGGCTTGCCGCGCACACGCAGCACGCCAGCAGTGCCCCGGCCAGGATGTCGGTCGGCCAGTGCGCCCCGAGGTACACCCGCGACAAGGCGATCGCCAGTGCCGGCAGGCAGCCCAGCATGACCCAGGTCAGGCGCATGCGCGGTGGCTGCCCGCGACCGGCCAGTACCGCCAGCACCAGGAAGAAGGCGAAGGACGCCGAGCTGTGGCCGCTGGGCATGCTGTAGCTGGTCAGCGGATCGACCAGCACTTCGGGGCGGGCGCGGGCGAACAGCCATTTCAAGGTGCCGTTGGCGGCGGCGGTGCCGATCAGCGTCGCCCCGGCGAACAAGGCATGGCGCCATTGCCGGGCCAGCAGCAGCAGGCCGGTGAGCAGGCCGCCCAGGAAAAACTGGGTACGGAAGTCGCCCAGGCGGGTGACCAGCACCACGGCGCCGTCGATGACCTGGCTGCGGTGTTCCTGGACCAGGGTCATCACGCCCTGGTCGAACTCGCTCAGGTATGGCCAGCCGATGAACAACGCGGCCACGGCCAGGCCGCTGAGGGCGGCGATCAGGCGGGTGCCATGGCGCTGGTCGCGGATGCTGGTGCTCAGGCTCAGGCCGATCAGTACCGCCAGGGTGCCGACGACGATTCCGGCGTCCAGCCAGAACCCTTCCGGCAGTGGCAGGCGCATGGCCGCGCCGGTGGCCCAGCCCGGCAGCAGGTAGGCCACCGACCAGCCGGCGCCGGCCACCAGGCTCACGGCGATGAAGCGCGGCAGTGGCATGTCGAACATGCCGGCAACCATCGGCAGCATCGGCCGTAGCGGGCCGATGAAGCGGCCGACCAGCAGGCTGGCGATGCCGTAGCGCTGGAAGTACGCCTCGGCGCTGCCGATCCACTGCGGGTGGCTGCGCAGCAGCGGCAGGCGGCGGATGTTCTGGTGGAAGTACTTGCCGATGCCATAGGAGATCGCATCGCCCAGCACGCCGCCGAGGAAGCCCAGCAGCAACGTCTCGCCGAGGCTGAAGGCACCGCTGCCGGCCAGCACGGCGACGGCGAACAGCAGCACGGTGCCGGGCACGATGATGCCGGCGATGGCCAGGCATTCAACGCAGGCCACGATGAAGATGGCCAGGCCCAGCCACTGCGGGTTGGCGCCAAGCCAGGCGGTCAGGCTGTCCAGCCATTGGCCCATGGTTCAGTTTCCTTGTTCGAGCATGAAGAAGTCTTTCCCTTCGACCTGGCCGCGGCGCAGCGGGTTTCGGGTGCAGAAGCGCGCGTAGTCGGCATCGACGAAACGGTAGGGCAGGTGTTCGTCGCGACCGTGGGGGATGCCCAGGCGGGTGGTCTGGATCACCCTTGGCACCGGGATGCCGCAGTCCTCGACATACAGGCGCTCGGGGTCGAAGCGCCGGGCGTCCCAGTGCGGCACCTTCAGGCCCATGGCCCGGCACAGCAGAGTCTGGCCGTTGCACAGGCGTTCGGGGGGCCGCAGGTTGCCGCTGGTGTCGGGGTTGTTCAGTTGCATCCGGGCCAGGCTGTTGGCGTCGGACATGGTGTCGGTCCACGGGTAGGCGGACTTGATCAGCACCGCGTTGCCTGGGCCGTGGGCGCTGAAGTTCAGCGAGTCGCCGCCACGGGCGTAGTACATGTAGATGTGCCCGCCGTCGAGGAACAGCGCCTTGCGCTTCTCGGTGAAGCCCAGGGAGGCGTGGCTACCCTTGTCGGTCAGGTAGTAGGCCTCGGTCTCGATGATCCGCGCCGCCAGCCAGAGATCGCCTTGGCGATGGCGAATGACCTTGCCCAGCAGCTCGCGGGCGAGGGTCTGGGCATCGCGGTCGAAGAAGCTGTCGGGCAAGGCCCGGGCCGGGCAGGGTGCTGGAGCGGACATACGCACGGTTCGTGGTTGTGAAGGCGGCGATGATAGCAATGAATGGCTTAATCGAGACTGAATCAGATTGACGCGATGGCAGGGCATTTCCGCTTGCGCATATCGGGCTGCATGCCCCAAAGGGCGTGGGCGCCGGCTTTCCCCTTGCTGGGGTTGAGGTATTTTTCGATACGGGTGGTTACATCTTTCCTACACATTCCTTCCAGCATTTTCTACCATCCGCCACCCGCCGCTGGGCGTACCCGAGCGCTCCAGTTATAATCAGCCGATTTCCCCTTTGCCAAGACATCGAGCCCATGACCGAGTCCGTTCTTGACTACATGACCCGCCTGGGTCGCGCCGCCCGTGAGGCCTCGCGGGTGATCGGCCGTGCCAGCACCGCGCAGAAGAACCGCGCCCTGCAGGCCGCCGCCGACGCCCTCGACGCGGCCCGCGACGCGCTCACCGCAGCCAACGAACAGGACCTGGCCAACGGTCGCAAGAACGGCCTGGAGCCGGCGCTGCTCGACCGCCTGGCACTCACCCCCGCACGCATCGACGGCATGATCACCGGCCTGCGCCAGGTGGCCAGCCTGCCGGATCCGGTCGGCGCCATCCGCGACATGAGCTACCGTCCGTCGGGCATCCAGGTCGGCAAGATGCGCGTGCCGCTGGGTGTCATCGGCATCATCTACGAGTCGCGCCCCAACGTGACCATCGACGCCGCCAGCCTGTGCCTGAAGTCAGGCAATGCCACCATCCTGCGCGGCGGCTCCGAAGCCATCCACTCCAACCGCGCCATCGCCGCCTGCATCCAGCGCGGCCTCGCCGAGGCCGGCCTGCCGCCGGCGGTGGTGCAGGTGGTCGAGACCACCGACCGCGAGGCCGTGGGCGCGCTGATCAGCATGCCGGAGTTCGTCGATGTGATCGTCCCGCGCGGCGGCCGTGGCCTGATCGAACGCATCAGCCGCGATGCCCGGGTGCCGGTGATCAAGCACCTGGACGGCATCTGCCATGTCTTCGTCGATGCCCACGCCGACCTGGACAAGGCCTGGCGCGTGGCTTTCAACGCCAAGACCTACCGCTACGGCATCTGCGGCGCCATGGAAACCCTGCTGGTGGACCAGGCCGTGGCCGAGCGCTTCCTGCCGGAAATGGCCCGCCGCTTCCACGACAAAGGCGTCGAGCTGCGCGGCTGCGAGCGCACCCGCGCGATCATCGACGCCAAGCCTGCCAGCGAAGACGACTGGCACACCGAATACCTCGACGCGATCCTGTCGATCCGCGTTGTCGACGGTCTGGAGCAGGCCATCGAGCACATCAACCACTACGGTTCGCACCACACCGACGCGATCATCACCGAGCACCAGGGGCAATCCCGGCGTTTCATCGCCGAAGTCGACTCGGCATCGGTCATGCTCAACACCCCGACCTGCTTCGCCGATGGCTTCGAGTACGGCCTGGGCGCGGAGATCGGCATCTCCACCGACAAGCTGCACGCACGTGGCCCGGTCGGCCTGGAAGGCCTGACCTGCGAGAAGTACGTGGTGATCGGTGACGGGCAGCTGCGCGGCCAGGAGTCGTGCTGAGTTGAGCAACGCTGTGGCAGTCCGGCGCGTCGGCATTCTCGGCGGTACCTTCGACCCGGTGCATATCGGCCACCTGCGCAGTGCGCTGGAGGTGGCCGAGTTCATGCGCCTGGACGAACTGCGCCTGCTACCCAACGCCCGTCCGCCGCACCGCGACACGCCGCAGGTGTCGGCCCAGGACCGCCTGGCCATGGTGCGCGGCGCGGTGGCCGGGGTTGAATGCCTGAGTGTCGATGCCCGTGAGCTGGCCCGCGACAAGCCGTCGTACACCATCGACACGCTCGAATCGATCCGCTCTGAATTGAACGCGCACGACCAGCTGTTCCTGGTGCTGGGCTGGGACGCGTTCTGCGGACTGCCCAGCTGGCATCGTTGGGAAGAGCTGCTGCAACACTGTCATATCCTGGTGCTGCAGCGCCCGGATGCCGATGTCGAACCCCCTGACGAGTTGCGCAACCTGCTGGCGGCGCGCTCGGAGAGCGATCCCACCGCCATGTCCGGCCCGGCGGGGCACATTTCGTTCGTCTGGCAGACCCCGCTCGCGGTGTCCGCCACGCAAATCCGACAGCTGCTGGCCAGCGGCAAGTCGGTGCGGTTCCTGGTGCCGGACGCAGTACTGGCCTACATCGAGGCGCACGATCTGTATCGTGCGTCCAACTGACGGCGCCCGCGGGCGCCTCATTCAATGAGTTGAACGAGTTTTATATGACCAAGCAGAAAATCAATGGCATCAGTGGCGAAGAACTGGTCGAGCTGACCAAGGCCGCACTGGAAGACGTCAAGGCCCAGGACATCCAGGTCATCGACGTGCGTGAAAAGCACAGCCTGACCGACTACATGATCATCGCCACCGGTACCTCCAACCGCCAGATCAACGCGATGCTGGAAAAGGTCCGCGAAGCGGTCAAGGCCAAGGGCGCGCAGCCGCTGGGCGAAGAAGGCAAGGGCGACAGCGACTGGGTGTTGCTGGACCTGAACGACGTCATCGTGCACATGATGACCGCCGCCGCCCGCCAGTTCTACGACCTGGAGCGCCTGTGGCTGGGTGCCGAGCAGAGCCGTGCCGCCGATGGCAAGCACCACAGCCCGGAAAACACCCACGACTATTCCGACAAGCTCAAGGACCGGGAATAAGGTCGCGCCGTGCGTCTGCGTCTGATCGCGGTCGGCTCGCGCATGCCCAAGTGGGTCGAGGAAGGCTGGCATGAGTATGCCAAGCGCCTGCCCCCGGAGCTTGCGCTGGAGCTGGTTGAAATCCCGCTGAACACCCGCGGCAAGAATGCCGATGTCGCCCGCCTGATCCGTCAGGAGGGCGAGGCGATGCTGAGCAAGGTGCAGCCTGGAGAACGCATCGTCACCCTCGAGGTCCATGGCAAGCCCTGGAGTACCGAGCAACTGGCGGGCGAGCTGGACCGTTGGCGCCTGGATGCGCGCACGGTCAACCTGATGGTGGGCGGCCCGGAGGGGCTGGCGCCGGAGGTCTGCGCGCGCAGCGAACAGCGCTGGTCGCTGTCGCCGCTGACGTTGCCGCACCCGTTGGTAAGGATACTCATCGGCGAGCAGATCTACCGCGCCTGGACCGTGTTGTCCGGGCATCCCTACCACAAATGAACCTGTAAGCCTGTCCGATGCCGCAGCAGATCCGCCTCAAGGACCACGAGAAAGACGCCCGCCTGGTGCGCAACCGCGTTGTCGTGGGCGCCGTGGCGGTGGTACTGCTCGTCTGCGTGCTGATCGCCCGGCTGTATTACCTGCAGGTCATCCAGTACGACTATCACTCGACGCTGTCGGAGAACAACCGGGTGCATGTGCAGCCGATCCCGCCGACCCGAGGGCTGATCTTCGACCGTAACGGTGTGGTGGTGGCGGACAACCGCCCCAGCTTCAGCCTGGTGATGACCCGCGAGCGCGCCGGCAACGCCGGCAAGTGGCAGGACGTGCTGGATGTGATCGTCGAAGTGCTCGAGCTCACCCCCGACGACCGTGCCCTGTTCGAAAAGCGCATGAAGCAGGGGCGTCGGCCATTCGAGCCGGTGCCGATCCTGTTCGAGTTGAACGAGGAGCAGATTGCCCGCATCGCGGTCAACCAGTTCCGTTTGCCCGGCGTGGAAGTGGCGGCGCAACTGGTTCGCCATTATCCCCAGGGCGCGCATTTCGCCCATTCGGTGGGCTATGTCGGACGGATCAACGAGAAGGAACTCAAGACCCTCGACCCGGTGAACTACAGCGGCACCCACCACATCGGCAAGACCGGCATCGAACGCTTCTACGAAGACGAGTTGCATGGCCAGGTGGGCTACGAGGAAGTCGAGACCAACGCCCGTGGCCGCGTGCTGCGAGTGCTCAAGCGCACCGACCCGAAGCCTGGCAAGGACATCGTCCTGAGCCTGGACATCAAGTTGCAGGAGGCCGCCGAGCAAGCGTTGGGCGGGCGCCGTGGCGCCATCGTCGCCCTCGATCCGCGCACCGGCGAAGTGCTGGCCATGGTCAGCCAGCCGAGCTTCGACCCCAACCTGTTCGTCACCGGCATCGGCTTCAAGGCTTACGCCGAACTGCGCGATTCGATCGACCGGCCATTGTTCAACCGCGTGCTGCGCGGCCTCTACCCGCCAGGCTCGACCATCAAGCCGGCGGTGGCGATCGCCGGTCTCGACAGCGGCGTGGTGACGGCGGGCAGCCGGGTGTTCGACCCGGGCTACTACCAACTGCCCAACTACGATCACAAATACCGCAACTGGAACCGCACCGGCGATGGCTGGGTCGATCTGGATGTGGCGATCATGCGGTCAAACGACACGTACTTCTACGATCTTGCACACAAGATGGGGATCGATCGGTTGTCCAGCTACATGAACAAGTTCGGTATCGGGCAGAAGGTCGCCCTGGACATGTTCGAAGAGTCGCCCGGGTTGATGCCTTCCCGTGAATGGAAGCGCGCCACCCGCCGCCAAGCCTGGTTCCCCGGCGAAACCCTGATCCTCGGCATCGGCCAGGGCTATATGCAGACCACGCCGCTGCAGTTGGCCCAGGCCACCGCGCTGATTGCCAACAAAGGCGTGTGGAACCGTCCACACCTGGCCAAGACCATCGAAGGCCAGCCTCCGGTGGACGAGAACCCCATGGAAAACATCGTCCTGCGCGACAAGTCGGACTGGGCCAAGGTCACTCACGGCATGGAGCAGGTGATGCACGGCACCCGCGGCACCGCTCGCAAGGCCGCCATTGGCTCGCAGTACCGCATCGCCGGCAAGAGCGGTACTGCTCAGGTGGTGGCGATCAAGCAGGGTGAGAAGTACGACCGCAACAAACTCCAGGAACGCCACCGCGACCATGCGCTGTTCGTCGCCTTTGCCCCGGCCGACGATCCGCGGATTGTGGTCTCGGTGATGGTCGAGAACGGCGAGTCCGGCTCCGGCGTCGCCGCCCCCGTGGTGCGCCAGGTCATGGATGCCTGGCTGCTTGACGAGAACGGCCGGCTCAAGCCTGAGTTCGCCCCCGCCACAGTCGCCCAGGAATCGGCCCCGTGAAGAACAACTTCGACCGCATGCTCTCCAGCGAGGACGTGATGCGCAGGCGCGCCAGCTTCCTGCAGCGCATTCATATCGACGGCCCCTTGCTGCTCATCCTGCTGACGCTCGCCGCCGGCAGCCTGTTCGTGCTGTATTCGGCCAGCGGCAAGAACTGGGACCTGTTGATGAAGCAGGCCAGCTCGTTCGGCATCGGCCTGGTGTCGATGTTCATCATCGCCCAGCTCGAGCCGCGTTTCATGGCGCGCTGGGTGCCGCTGGCCTACCTGGCCGGGGTGTTCCTGCTGATCGTGGTGGACGTCATGGGCCACAACGCCATGGGTGCGACGCGCTGGATCAACATTCCCGGGGTGATCCGCTTCCAACCCTCGGAATTCATGAAGATCATCATGCCGGCGACCATCGCCTGGTACCTGTCCAAGCGCACCTTGCCGCCGCACCTCAAGCATGTGGCGATCAGCCTGGTCCTGATTGGTGTGCCGTTCATCCTCATCGTGCGCCAGCCGGACCTGGGCACGGCGCTGCTGATCCTCGCCTCCGGCGCTTTCGTGCTGTTCATGGGCGGGCTGCGCTGGCGCTGGATCGTCAGCGTGATCGCTGCGGCGGTGCCGGTGGCGGTGGCGATGTGGTTCTTCGTCATGCACGACTACCAGAAGCAGCGCGTACTGACCTTCCTCGACCCGGAAAGCGACCCGCTGGGCACCGGCTGGAACATCATCCAGTCCAAGGCGGCGATCGGTTCGGGCGGGGTGTTCGGCAAGGGCTGGCTGCTGGGCACCCAGTCGCACCTGGACTTCCTGCCGGAAAGCCATACAGACTTCATCATCGCCGTGCTCGGCGAGGAGTTCGGCCTGGTCGGCATCTGTCTGCTGCTGCTGATCTACATCCTGCTGATTGGCCGCGGGCTGATGATCACGGCCCAGGCCCAGACCCTGTTCGGCAAGCTGCTCGCGGGCAGCCTGACCATGACCTTCTTCGTTTATGTGTTCGTCAATATCGGTATGGTCAGCGGCCTCCTGCCCGTGGTGGGCGTGCCGCTGCCCTTCATCAGCTATGGCGGAACTTCGTTGGTGACGCTGCTGTCAGCGTTTGGCGTTCTCATGTCGATCCATACGCACCGCAAGTGGATTGCACAGGTTTGAAAAAGGTGAAGAATTTCATGCAAGCAGTGCGTGGCTGGGCTGCCCGCCTGGCGCCGTGGTTCGGCGCGATGGGGCTGTTCGGCGCAATCCAGCAGGCCAATGCCGGCGACTACGACGGCTCGCCGCAGGTGGCCGAGTTCGTTGGCGAGATGACCCGCGACTACGGCTTTGCCGGTGAGCAGTTGATGGGCGTGTTCCGCGAGGTGCAGCGCAAGCAGGCGATCCTCGACGCGATTTCGCGGCCGGCCGAGCGGGTCAAGCCGTGGAAGGAGTACCGCCCGATGTTCATCACCGACGCGCGCATCGCCCGCGGTGTGGATTTCTGGCGCCAGCACGAAGCCGTGCTGGCCCGCGCCGAGCAGGAATACGGTGTGCCGGCGCAATACATCGTCGCGATCATCGGCGTGGAGACCTTCTTCGGCCGCAACACCGGCAACTACCGGGTCATCGATGCCCTGTCCACGCTCGGTTTCGACTACCCGCCACGGGCCGAATTCTTCCGCAAGGAGTTGCGCGAGTTCCTCCTGCTGGCTCGCGAGGAGCAGCTCGATCCGCTCACGCTCAAGGGTTCCTACGCCGGCGCCATGGGCCTGCCGCAGTTCATGCCGAGCAGCTTCCGCGCCTATGCCGTGGACTTCGACGGCGACGGCCACATCAATATCTGGAACAACCCGGACGATGCCATCGGCAGTGTCGCCAGCTACTTCAAGCGCCACGGCTGGGTGCCCGGGGAGCCTGTGGTCAGCCGCGCCGACGTGACCGGCGCGCGGGCCGACGAAGGCCTGACCACCGGCATCGAGCCGACCAGGACTGTCGCGCAGTTGCGGGCGCTGGGCTGGTCGGGTCATGATGCGTTGCGCGATGATCTGCCGGTCACCGCCTTCCGCCTGGAAGGCGCGGATGGTCCCGAGTACTGGATGGGCCTGAAAAACTTCTACGCGATCACTCGCTACAACCGCAGCGTGATGTATGCCATGGCGGTGCATCAGCTTTCGGAACAGCTGGTTCTGGCACGGGGCGTCAAGTAAATGCGCGAACTCTTCACCGTCAATACCGCAAAACTGCTCACCTGCGTCGCCGTCGGCCTGGTACTGGCCAGCTGCTCGTCGAGCCGGCCCTCCACCCCGCAGAGCGGCAACACCGTGCGTGCGCAGCCGGGCCTGGACATCAACCGCGCGCACAAGGACGGCGCGCCTTGGTGGGATGTGGACGTGAACAAGATCCCCGACGCCACGCCGACCGTGCATACCGGCAACTACAAGGCCAACCCCTACACGGTGCTGGGCAAGACCTACTACCCGATGCAGGACTCGCGCAACTACCGCGCCGAGGGCACTGCCTCCTGGTACGGCACCAAGTTCCATGGGCAGAACACCGCCAACGGCGAGCTGTACGACCTGTATGGCATGAGCGCGGCGCACAAGACCCTGCCGCTGCCGGCCTACGTGCGGGTGACCAACCTGGCCAACGGCCGTAGCGTGATCCTGCGGGTCAATGACCGTGGCCCGTTCTACTCAGACCGCATCATCGACCTGTCCTACGCCGCGGCCAAGAAGCTCGGCTATGCCGAGATCGGCACTGCCCATGTACGCGTCGAAGGCATCGATCCGCAGCAATGGTGGGCCCAGCGTGGCCAGCAGCCGCCGATGGTGCTCAAGGAGCCCCAGGTGGCCCAGGCCCAGCCGCTTCCTGCCAGCACCGGTCGGGTCGAGCAGTGGACCCCGCCGCCGCAACAGCACGCGGCGCCGGTTGTGCCGGTGCAGGTGGGTGGCAACAACGTGCCGAACGCCAGCGGTGGCAGCATCCTGCAAGTGGGCGCGTTTGCCAACCCGGATGCTGCCGAGTTGCTGCGCTCGAAGCTGAGCACCATGGTCAGCGCACCGGTGTTCATCAGCTCGGTGGTGCGCAACCAGCAGACCTTGCACCGGGTGCGCCTGGGGCCGATCAACAGCCAGGGTGAGATCCAGCAGGCGCAGGACAGCATTCGCCTGGCGAACCTGGGGCAGGCGAAGGTCGTGACCGACTGACGCCCGCGCCGGGACATTCGTGGGCCAACCCGCTACCACCGGGATTCGCTTCGCCTGTGCGAGTGGGTTGACCCGCGAAACAGAGCACGCCGACCTGTCGGTTTGTTCATGAATTGCCGGGCAATGACATGTACAATGCCCGCTTTTGCCCGCAGCGGCATTACGTCGCACTGTCGGGCCAGGCCATCGGCCATAAAACTAGACTGACGGGGCGCTGGGCAAACGAACTTGCCCACGGAACATCAGACCATTAGCGATTTACGAGAGACGGATGAACATCACCAACCTTGCCAAACGACTTTGCCTGCCCGTTCTGCTGATGATCATGCCCGCTGCGTTCGCAGCGGAGCAGATGATGCCGGCACCACCGCAACTGGCCGCCAAGTCCTATGTACTGATGGACGCGTCCAGCGGCAACGTGCTGGTCGAGAACAACGGTGACGAACGCCTGCCGCCGGCCAGCCTGACCAAGCTGATGACCGCCTACATCGCCACCCTCGACATCCGTCGCGGTCAGATCGGCGAGAACGACCCGGTGACCGTCAGCGAGAACGCCTGGCGCACCGGCGGTTCGCGCATGTTCATCAAGGTCGGCAGCCAGGTGACCGTCAGCGACCTGCTGCACGGCATCATCATCCAGTCTGGCAACGATGCCTCGGTCGCCCTGTCCGAGCACATCGCCGGCAGCGAAGACGCCTTCGCCGACATGATGAACAAGACCGCCGCCGACCTGGGCATGGCCAACAGCCACTTCATGAACCCGACCGGCCTGCCGAACCCGGAGCACTACTCCTCGGCCCACGACATGGCCCTGCTGGCGCGCGCGATCATCAACGAAGATCCGGCGCACTACGCCATCTACTCGCAGAAAGAGTTCTTCTGGAACAACATCAAGCAGCCTAACCGCAACCTGCTGCTGTGGCGCGACAAGACCGTCGATGGCCTGAAGACTGGCCACACCGACGAGGCCGGCTACTGCATGGTCGCCTCGGCCGTGCGTGACGGCCAGCGCCTGATCGCCGTGGTGTTCGGCACCAACAGCGAGCAGTCCCGCGCCGCCGAGACCCAGAAGCTGCTGACCTACGGTTTCCGCTTCTTCGAAACCCAGACCTTCTACCAGAAAGGTACCGAGCTGACCCAGGCCCAGGTATGGAAAGGCGCGACCAACCAAGTGAAAGCCGGCCTGGCCAACGACCTGACCATGACCATGCCTAAAGGCCAATTGAAACGCCTCCAGGCTTCGATGACCATGAATCCGCAACTGACCGCTCCAATCGCCAAAGGTGACGTGATCGGCAAAGTGGAAGTCAAACTGGACGAGAAAGTGGTTCACAGCGCTGACCTCATCGCCCTCGACGGCGTGGAGGAAGCTGGTTTCTTCGGCCGTATGTGGGATAGCATCCGCCTGTTCTTCTACGGTTTGTTCAACTGATACGTGACCTGCACGCCCCCGTGAACCAGGCGGGGGCGATGTTGCTGCCACGGCTTACGAGGCCGTTTCCGCCATGAGCGAAGAAGACGTCAAGTCGCACAAGATCGAATTCCCGTGCGAGGACTACCCGATCAAGGTGATCGGCGACACCGGTGTTGGTTTCCGCGACACCGTGATCGAGATCCTCAGCAAGCACGCCAAGGTCGACCTGTCGACCCTGGCCGAGCGCCAGAGCAAGGAAGGCAAGTACACCACGGTACAACTGCATATCGTTGCCGAGAGCGAGAACCAGCTGCACGACATCAACAGTGCCCTGCGTGCCACCGGCATCGTGAAAATGGTGCTGTGATGTCCGGTGTGCTCGGTATTCGCGATCTTGGCCTGCAGCCCTATGAACCGGTGCTGGAGGCCATGCGCCGCTTTACCGAGCAACGCGGCCCGGACAGCCAGGACGAAGTCTGGCTGGTCGAGCACCCGCCGGTATTCACCCAGGGCCAGGCCGGCAAGGCCGAGCACCTGCTGATCCCGGGGGAAATCCCGGTGGTGCAGACTGACCGCGGCGGCCAGGTCACCTACCACGGCCCCGGCCAACTGGTGGCCTACCTGCTGTTGGATGTGCGGCGCCTGAGCATCGGCGTGCGCGAGCTGGTCAGCCGCATCGAGCAGACGCTCATCGACCTGCTCGCCAGCTACGGTGTGCAGGCCGCGGCCAAGCCCGATGCCCCGGGCGTCTACGTCGATGGCGCGAAGATCGCGTCCCTTGGCCTTCGAATTCGCAACGGTCGTTCCTTCCACGGCCTTGCCCTGAACGTGGACATGGACCTTGCGCCATTCCGCCGAATCAACCCCTGTGGGTATGCGGGGCTGGCCATGACCCAGCTGCGTGACCTGGCAGGCCCGATCGAACTCGACGAGGTCAGGACAAGGCTGCGCGGACAGCTGGTCAGGCACCTCGACTATGCTGAGCAGACGACCCTCACGGGCGGAATCGACTGATTATGACAACTGTGCAAGAAGCCGTGCCGAACCTGATCCCCACGCAAGACGTGACTCCGCGCCCTGCGCCCAAGAAAGTCGAGGCCGGCGTGAAACTGCGCGGCGCCGAGAAGGTGGCGCGCATCCCGGTGAAAATCATCCCCACCGAAGAGCTGCCGAAAAAGCCCGACTGGATTCGCGTACGCATCCCGGTTTCGCCGGAGGTCGACCGCATCAAGCAACTGCTGCGCAAGCACAAGTTGCACAGCGTGTGCGAAGAGGCCTCCTGCCCGAACCTGGGCGAGTGCTTCTCCGGCGGCACCGCGACCTTCATGATCATGGGCGACATCTGCACTCGTCGCTGCCCGTTCTGCGACGTTGGTCACGGCCGTCCGAAGCCCCTGGACCTGGACGAGCCGAAGAACCTGGCCATCGCCATCGCCGACCTGCGCCTGAAGTACGTGGTGATCACCTCGGTGGACCGCGACGACCTGCGTGACGGCGGTGCCCAGCACTTCGCCGACTGCATCCGCGAAATCCGCGCGCTGTCGCCGGGCGTCCAGCTGGAGACCCTGGTACCGGACTACCGTGGGCGCATGGACGTGGCGCTGGAAATCACCGCGCAGACCCCGCCGGACGTGTTCAACCACAACCTCGAGACCGTGCCGCGCCTGTACAAGGCCGCACGTCCGGGCTCGGACTACGACTGGTCGCTGGACCTGCTGCAGAAATTCAAGCAGATGGTCCCGCACGTGCCGACCAAGTCCGGCCTGATGCTGGGCCTGGGCGAGACCGACGACGAGGTGATCGAGGTCATGCACCGCATGCGCGAGCACGACATCGACATGCTGACCCTCGGCCAGTACCTGCAGCCGTCGCGCAACCACCTGCCGGTACAGCGCTTCGTGCACCCGGACACCTTCGCCTGGTTCGCCGAGGAAGGTTACAAGATGGGCTTCAAGAACGTCGCCTCCGGCCCGCTGGTGCGCTCGTCGTACCACGCCGATCAGCAGGCCCACGAAGCCAAGATCAAGCTCTGAACCGGGCTTGAGCGGGACATGCCGATGCGCGCCGGAAGGCGGCATCGGCATTTTTGTTTTTGAGCGATCTGTTTCAAGCGACAAGCTGCAAGGAGTGGCGCGATGAACTGCCTGGAAACTGCTGAATACCTGTTGCCCAAGGCCTTGCCTGACAACGCCTGCTTCGCCATCGTCGCACCGGCTGGGCCGGCGCGGCTGGATACCGACAAGGCCCGTCAATGGTTCGAAGAGCGTGGTCAGCAATGCCGCATCTACCCTGGAGTGCTGCAGGCGGACGGTTACCTTGCCGGCGGCGACGAGCAGCGCCTGCGCGACCTGCACGATGCGTTCAGCGCCCCTGACATCGACGCCATCCTGTGCATGCGCGGCGGTTACGGCAGCATGCGCCTGCTGGACCGCATCGACTTCGAACTGATCCGTCGCCATCCCAAGCCGTTGGTAGGTTACAGCGACATCACCGCCCTGCATTCGGCGCTCAACCGACATGCCGGGATGCTGGCCTTCCATGGCGCAATGCTCAATGCCGACCTGCTGGGGGGCAAGCTTGAGCCCACGGTCAGCTCACTGTTCGGGCAGTTGCGGGGGCGGCTGGGGGCGGGTGATGCGATTGACCATCCTGCCGAGTTCCCGCTCACCAGTGTGGTGCCCGGGATTGCCAGCGGGCGTCTGGTCGGTGGCAACCTGTCGCTGCTAGGCTCCACGCTGGGGACGTTGGCGGAAGTCGACACCCAGGACAGCATCCTGTTTATCGAGGACGTCAACGAGCCGCTCTACCGTGTCGACCGCCTGCTGACCCAGCTGCGCCTGGCCGGCAAGCTGGAAGGGGTGCGAGGGGTGCTGGTGGGGGACTTTGCCGGGATCACGGTGGCGGCGATGACGCCGCTGCTGCTGGACATCTTCGGCCCGCTCGGGGTGCCGGTGCTGGCCGGGTGGCGCAGCGGGCATTGTGATCCGAATGTGTGCCTGCCGTTGGGTGCGCGGATGAGGTTGGACAGCACAACCAAGTCAGTGATTCTGGAACAGCCCCTGTTCGAACGCTGAAAAGATCGCGGGGCAAGCCCGCTCCCACGCTCTGAGGTGTGGGAGCGGGCTTGCCCCGCGATGTATGGGTACGCGTCAGCGACGCAGGCTATCAAGCAACTTGTGCGTCGGATACCCATCCGCCGGCCAACCCTGCGCCTGCTGCGCATTGCGGATCGCCTTGCGGGTATTGGCGCCGATGATCCCATCCGGATTGCCTGCTTCATGCCCGTTGGCATTGAGCAAGGTCTGCAACTCGATCCGCTCGCTGCGGCTCAGCGGCAGGTCCTCTTTCGGCCAGCTGCCGGCAATGAACCCCCATCCAGAGAAACGATCCCCCAGCAGGCTCACCGCCAGCGCGTAGGACGACGAGTTGTTGTACTTGAGGATGGCGCGGAAGTTGTCCAGCACCAGGAACGCTGGCCCCTTGGCGCCCGCGGGCAGCAGCAGGGCGGCGGACAGCTGGCTGCTGCCGGCGGGCAGCGTGGTACCGGCAGGCAGTTTCACGCCCAGCTGCAGCCACTCGCTGACACTCTTGCGCTGGCTGCCATCGGCCAGCCAGTAGTCGAAGCCGGCGGGCACCTGCACTTCGAAGCCCCAAGGCTGGCCACGCTTCCAGCCGGACGCCTGCAGGTAGTGCGCGGTGGATGCCAGGGCGTCGGCGGTGCTGTTCCAGATGTCGCGGCGGCCGTCGCCGTCGAAGTCCACGGCGTGGGTCAGGTAGGTGGTCGGGATGAACTGGGTCTGGCCCATGGCGCCAGCCCAGGAGCCGCGCATCGCATCGGGCTGGATATCGCCGTTCTGCAGGATCTGCAAGGCGGCGATCAGCTGGTCCTGGGCGAACTGCGGACGGCGGCCCTCATAGGCCAGGGTGGCCAGCGAGCGGATCACCGACTTGCTGCCCTGGAACTGGCCGAAATTGCTTTCCATGCCCCAGACCGAGACCAGAACCTGGCGATCGACGCCGTAGCGCTGTTCGATGCGGCTCAGCAGCTCGGCATTCTGCTCGAGCAGTTTCTTGCCGTTGCGCACGCGCAGTGGCGACAGGGCGCCGTCCAGGTACTCCCACACCGGGCGGGTGAACTCGGGCTGGCTGCGGTCGGCCTTGATCACGTCCATGTCCGGGGTGACGCCGAGGAAGGCGCGGTCGAACAGGTTGGCACTGATACCGGCCTGCAGGGCTTGCTGGCGGAAGCCGGCCTGCCATTGGGCGAAGGTCTGCAGGGGCTGGATTTCACCGTTGGCCTCGGGCGCGGTGCCGGGCAGGGTGACGACGGGAGCGGGCTGGGCGGGCGCCAGCGGCAGGGCGTCGGCGGCGGTGGGTTTCTCGGCGCAGGCGACGAGCAGGATGAAGCTTGTGGCCGCGATCAGCTGGCGGGGTTGCCAGCGGAGAGTGAGACGAGAGGGCATGCACGGATCCAGAATTGCAGGTCAGGTGCCGACCATACCATGCCTGCGCATTTCATGCCTTTCATGCCGCCATAAAGCAGGAAGCCTCCCAATCTCTCGATTGGAAGGCTTCGCGGCGGTAGCTGCCTTTGCCTTTTTCCGGCCGTTCCTGGCGGCAGCGGAACAGCGGTTGGGCGACGATGGACTTGGCCTTGTTGGGGCCGTGCTTTTTCGGCTTCTTGCTCATGGCGGATTCCCGGTCTGGGTGGATGGCGGGCGCACTTTAGGCCTGTGGCGCTACGTGAGCCAATTGATTGTGTTTATGGCGGCGGGCCTGACCGGCGATGCGCTTTATTCGGCAGGCAGTGCCAAGCGCTGTCCGGCCATGAGCAGGGACAAGCGAGCCAGGCTGGTCCACGGCGAGCCCTCGGCCTGTCCCTTGATCTGCGCATCGATACGCTGGGCATCCTGCAGCAGCATGGCCCAGCGCTGCGCGGAGAGGCGCTGCAAGGCCTTGCTCACCAACGGACGACGTTTGTCCCACACCGGCGGGCGGGCCTGGCTGAATGCCTTGTCCAGCGGTACGCCCTGGCTGAACTGCTGTGCAAGCCCCGCCAGCAGGCGCAGCTCGCGGGCCAGGGCCCAGAGAATCACCGGCGGCTCCACGCCTTCGCCGCGCAACCCTTCGAGCATGCGCAAGGCGTGGGCCGCCTCGCCGTTGAGAATGGCGTCAACCAGACCGAAGACATCAAAACGGGCACTGTCGGCGACGGCGGCCTGGACGGTCTCCACGGTGATCTGGTTGCCTTCGGCCAGCAGCTTGAGCTTTTCGATCTCCTGGGCGGCCGCCAGCAGGTTGCCCTCGACCCGAGCGGCAATCAGGTCGACAGCATCACGCTGGGCTGACAGGCCGGCCTGTGACAGGCGCTGGTTGATCCACTGCGGCAACTGCTGGGCGTCCACCGGCCAGATCTGTATGAACTGACAGTGCGCGCCTTCGATCAGCGCCTTGCCCCACTTGGTCTTCTGCGCGCTGCCGTCGAGCTTGGGCAGGCTGATCAGCAGCAGTGTGTCTTCGGCCGGATTGGCGCAGTATTCCATTAGCGCGGCGGCGCCCTTGTCGCCGGGCTTGCCCGAGGGCAGGCGCAGTTCCAGCAATCGGCGCTGGGCAAAGAGCGACAGGCTGGCGCCGGCCAGCAGCAGGTTGCCCCAGTCGAAATTGGCGTCGGCGCTGAACACCTGGCGTTCGTCATAGCCCTGCTGGCGTGCGGCGCTGCGGATGGCGTCGGCGGCTTCCTGGCACAGCAGCGGATCGTCGCCGCTGACGATATAGACAGGTGCCAACGGGCCTTGCAGGTGTTTGTTGAGTTGGGCGGGCGCGAGCTTCATGGGGAGAGGCGGGGCACCTCAGGTGCCCCGTTCAGGCTCAGGGAGCCGGGACTTCCAGTGGCGATTGCTGGGGTGTCTCGTCCTGGATGCGCTGGGCTTCCTGCAGGGCGCGGGCCTCGGCTTTGGCGCGCTCGTCAGCCTTGCGCTGAAGGTCGTCCAGACGTGCCGGGGTAAGCTGCTGCAGGCGAACCATCATGCCCTGCACCAGGTCGCGACGCATTTCCTGGCGGACCTGCGCTGCCTCCTGGCCTGAGCCGTTGATGTTGTTGCCGTTATACACGTAGTACTTTTGCACTTGCAGCTTGTCTTCCAGCAGCACTGTGTCGTTCTGGCCTTCGACCACATAGTTCAGCACGGTGGTCAGCTCGTATTCGGCCGAGCGGTTACCGCCCGTGTAGGTCGCAGCGCGCTGGGTCTCCTGCTCATTGGTAAGCACGAGCTTGTATGGGGCGCCGGCGTAGACCTTCACGCCGCTGTTCTGCAGCGTGCGACGCAGCTGGGTGACGGTTTCGCCATAGGCGTTGCGTGCGCTGAGGTCCAGTTCCTTGATGGTCAGCTCGGTGGTGCCTGTGCCGCGCAGCTGGAAACCGCAGGCGCTGAGCAGGACAGCCAGGCCCATTACCAGCAGATTGCGTTTGATCATGTGTGTAGCTCCCTCGTTGACCGATTACGCCCGCCTGCAGGGTGTGCAGGCGGGCGTTGCCATCAGTTGGCGACGATGTTGACCAGTTTGCCCGGGACGACGATGACCTTGCGGATGGTCAGGCCGTCGGTGAAGCGCAGGACGTTCTCGTTGCTGCGGGCGGCGGCTTCGATGTCCTCGCGGCTGGCGGCGGCCGGCATTTCGACCTGGCCACGCAGCTTGCCGTTGACCTGCACCACCAGGGTCACGGTGTCCTGCACCAAGGCGCTTTCGTCGACGGTCGGCCAGGCCGCGTCGATCGCCGCCTGATCATGGCCCAGCGCCTTCCACAGCTCGTGGGAGATGTGCGGGGTGATCGGTGCCAGCAGCAGGGTGACGGCCTCGAGGCCTTCCTGCAGCAGGGCGCGGTCCTGGGCGGTGGCCTGTGGGGCCTTTTCCAGCACGTTCATCACGGTCATCACCTGGGCGATGGCGGTGTTGAACTTGTGGTACTGGCCCACGTCGGTGCTGGCCTGCTTGATGGCAGCGTGGATGGCGCGGCGGATGACCTTCTGCTCGTCGCTCAGGGCGGCGATGTCCAGCTGGCCCGGCAGGCCCTGGGCCACATGGGCCTGGGCCAGGCGCCAGACGCGGCGCAGGAAGCGGCTGGCACCCTCGACGCCGGAGTCGGACCACTCCAGGCTCATGTCGGGCGGCGAGGCGAACATCATGAACAGGCGGCAGGTATCGGCGCCGTACTGCTCGATCATCGATTGCGGGTCGACGCCGTTGTTCTTCGACTTCGACATCTTCTCGGTACCGCCGATTTCCACCGGCAGGCCGTCGGTCTTCAGGCGCGCGCCGATGATCTTGGCCTTGGCGTCACGCTCGACTTCGACGTCGGCCGGGTTGAACCAGTCCTTGCCGCCGTTGCTGGCGACACGGTAGTAGGTTTCGGCGACGACCATGCCCTGGGTCAGCAGGTTCTTGAACGGCTCGTTGGAGGTCACCAGGCCTTCATCGCGCATCAGCTTGTGGAAGAAGCGCGCGTACAGCAGGTGCAGGATTGCGTGTTCGATACCGCCGATATACTGGTCCACCGGCAGCCAGTGGTTGGCGGCTTTTGGATCGACCAGGCCCTTGTCGTAGTTCGGCGAGGCGTAGCGGGCGAAGTACCAGGACGACTCGACGAAGGTGTCCATGGTGTCGGTTTCGCGCTTGGCCGCGGTGCCGCATTTCGGGCAGGTGCACTCATAGAATTCGGGCATGCGCGCCAGCGGCGAGCCGGCGCCGTCTGGGACCACGTTTTCCGGCAGGGTGACCGGCAGCTGGTCTTCCGGCACCGGTACGTCGCCGCAGGACGGGCAGTGGATGATCGGGATCGGGCAGCCCCAGTAGCGCTGGCGGCTGATGCCCCAGTCGCGCAGGCGGAACTGGGTGCGTGACTTGCCCAGGTCCTTGCGGATCAGCGCGGCCTCGATGGCGTCGAAGGCGCCCTGGAAGTCCAGGCCGTCGAACTCGCCGGAGTTGATCAGCTGGCCATGCTCGCCGTAGGCGGCCAGCCACTCGCTGCCGACTTCGTCGCCGACGCTGGTGCGCACCACCGCCTTGACCGGCAGGTTGTACTTGTGGGCGAACTCGAAGTCGCGCTCGTCATGGGCCGGCACGGCCATGACCGCGCCATCGCCGTAGTGCATCAATACGTAGTTGGCGACCCACACCGGCAGTTTTTCGCCGGTCAGCGGGTGCTCGACGAACAGGGAAGTGGCCATGCCTTTCTTCTCCTGCGTGGCCATGTCGGCCTCGGCGACGCTGCCGCTCTTGCACTCGTCGATGAACGCCTGCAGCGCCGGGTTGCCCTGGGCGGCCTGGGTGGCCAGCGGGTGTTCGGCGGCGACGGCCACGTAGGTCGCGCCCATCAGGGTGTCCGGACGGGTAGTGAAGACCTTCAGGGTGCCCGCGTGACCGATGCTGGCCTGGTCGTACGGGAACTGCACCTCCATGCCGCGGGACTTGCCGATCCAGTTGCGCTGCATGGTCTTGACCTGCTCGGGCCAGCCCGGCAGCTCGTCGAGGCTTTCCAGCAACTCGTCGGCGTAGTCGGTGATGCGGAAGTAGTACATCGGGATTTCGCGCTTCTCGATCAGCGCGCCCGAACGCCAGCCACGGCCGTCGATGACCTGCTCGTTGGCCAGTACGGTCTGGTCCGCCGGGTCCCAGTTCACGGTGCCGTTCTTGCGGTAGATGATGCCCTTCTCGAACAGGCGGGTGAACAGCCACTGCTCCCAGCGGTAGTAGTCCGGCTTGCAGGTGGTGACTTCACGCGACCAGTCGATGGCCAGACCCAGGCTCTTGAGCTGGGTCTTCATGTAGTCGATGTTCTCGTAGGTCCACTTGGCGGGGGCGACGTTGTTCTTCATCGCGGCGTTTTCCGCCGGCATGCCGAAAGCGTCCCAGCCCATCGGTTGCAGGACGTTCTTGCCCAGCATGCGCTGGTAGCGGGCGATCACGTCACCGATGGTGTAGTTGCGCACGTGGCCCATGTGTAGCTTGCCGCTCGGGTACGGGAACATCGATAGGCAGTAGTACGTGTCTTTGCCTGGCTGTTCGGTGACAGCGAACGATTGTTGCTCGTCCCAGGCATTCTGGGCGGCGGCTTCTACATCACGGGGCGTGTATTGTTCGTGCATGGCTACTTTGTATTGAGAGGAATAAGAGACATGTTCCAGGCAGCTCGACCTCGCTGCGTCCGGCACTCCGGTATCTTATGAGAGTGAACGCCGTAGCATACATGAGCGCCGCGCGTCGTGGGAAACCCTGATTGCATTGCCCGTCGCCCGGGCCGTTGGTCGCGGCGCCCGGCCGCTTTTGCGAGTGACGCTAAGCTCATCTGTGGGGGGAGATATTCTTACCTTCAATGAGGTGAACGGATGGGAGAGTCGCAACTAACCGCAAACAAGCCGGAGCTATATGAACGCCTGATCGACCGCCTTGGCCTGGCACTGGAAGTGGCCAGGACCTCGGTGCGATTGCGCGACGAGATGCCTGCCGAACTGGAGTTGCGTGGCCTGAGTCATGCCGAGTTCGAGGTCATCAAGGCCTATCTGGAAACCCTTCCGGAGAGCCGTTTTGCCAGTGCCGGTGCCTACCCGCAACCGGAGCCTTCCTCGGCCAGGATCGTCTGGCTCAAGGACCGCAAGCGCTCCGGCGCCCCAGCCAGCTCCAGGACGTTGTCGTCCCGATAGCCGTTCAGGGTTGCAGGCGCGGATCACGCGCCGGTTTTGCGCAATGCATGCATCGATCGGCGCCGGTTGCCCTTGAGGTCCGGTGCCGATCCTCTTAGGCTGCACGCCTTCCATGGAGGTGTGTGATGCCGCTGCGTTTTTTCATCAAACAATGGCTGATGCCGCCCGGCATCCTGTTCCTGCTGTTGCTGGCTGCCTGGTGGTGGCGCCGTCGCCGTCCGCGTCTGGCGGCGGCCTGCTTTGCCCTGGGCTTGGGGGGCTTGTGGTTGATGAGCCTGCCGTTGACTGTCGAGCAGGTTGCCCGGGCTCTTGAAACAGAGCCAGCGTTGAGGGCCGATGAATGGTCGAGTCTGGCGACCAGGGCCGATGCCATCGTGATCCTGGGGGCCGGGCGCGAGCGCGGTGATCCAGCGTGGGAAGGCACCGACCAACCGACCTACGTAGCGCTGGAGCGCATGCGCTATGCCGCCCAGCTGGCCAAGGCCTCGGGGTTGCCGGTGCTGACCAGCGGTGGCTTGCACTATGGCGCACCGCCTAGCGAAGCTCAGCTGATGGCTGACCGGCTGCTGGCCGACTTTGCTGTGAAGGTCACCTGGAAGGAGGAGGCTAGCCGTACCACCTGGGAAAACGCCGAGTTCAGCGCCAAGGTGTTGCAGCCGCTGGGCATCAGGCGCGTGGTGGTGGTGACCCAGGCCTGGCACATGCAGCGTTCGCGCTGGAGCTTCGAGCGGGCCGGGTTCGAGGTGGTGTCGGCGCCGGTGGGCTTCCTCGGGCGCGATCATGCGCGACCGTTCGCCGGGTTGCTGCCGGAAAGCCGGGCCATGTGGCAGAACGGGCAGCTGCTGAACGAGGCGGTGGGTTTGCTGGGGTATCGGTTGTTCTACTGATGTCCAGCGTACACGCCCTCTGTAGGAGCGGCCTTGTGTCGCGAAAGGGCCGCAAGGCGGCCCCAGGATCTCATTGTTGACACAAAGACCGCTGGGGCTGCTTCGCAGCCCTTTCGCGGCACAAGGCCGCTCCTACAGGGGGGCGTCGATCAGACTGTCTTGGCAATCCGCCCGGCCAGCAGCGCCCACCCCAGCAATAGCACGCAGACGATCGCCAGCGGCCACGAGCGCCATTGCAGGTAGGGCGTCAGCTGTTGCATCGGCACCACTTCGCCGTACAGCACGGCCCGCTGGAACTGCGGGATTTGCGCGGTGATCCTGCCGAACGGGTCGATCAGTGCCGTCACGCCGTTGTTGGTGGCGCGGATCATCCAGCGACCGGCCTCCAAGGCACGCATCTGGGCCATCTGCAGGTGCTGCAGGGGGCCGATCGAGGTGCCGAACCAGGTGTCGTTGCTGATGGTCAGCAACAGGTCGCTGCGTGCGGCAAGGCTGGCGGCGAACTCGGGGTAGACCACTTCGTAGCAGATGTACGGTGCCACCTGGTAACCCTTGGCCTGCAGCAGGGGCTGGTCCTCGGGGCCGCGGGCGAAGTCCGACATCGGCAGGTTGAAGAACTCGATCAGGCCGCGCAGCATGTCCTGCAGTGGCACGTACTCACCGAACGGCACCAGTTTCTGCTTGAGGTAGGTGCCGTCGCCTTCGCCGGTCACGGTGACGCCGTTGAAGTAGCGGCGCTGGTGGTGGACCATCTGCCGCACCGGCACCCCGGTGATCAGCGCCGAGTGCCGTTCGGCGGCAAAGCTGCCCATCATGTCGATGTAGCCCTGGGCCTGGTCCTTGAGCACCGGCACGGCGGTTTCCGGCCAGACCAGCAGGTCGACGGGTTTCGAGCTGAAGCTCATGTCGCGGTACAGCGCCAGTTGCGCATTGATGTGCGCCGGGTCCCATTTCAGGTCCTGCTCGACATTGCCCTGCAGGGCGGCGACCTTCAGCGGATCGCCCGCCGGCTCGGTCCAGGCATGGTCCTTGAGGGCCAGGCCGAGGATCCACGGCGCCACCAGCAACACCGCGCCGACCGCCAGGAACGAACGGCGTTCACGCAGGCGGTACAGGTTGCACAGCAAGGCGGCGCTCAAGGCCAGGACGAAGGACACCAGCCAGACGCCACCCAACGGGGCGAGGCCGGCGAGTGGACCGTCGAGCTGGCTGTAGCCAGCGTACAGCCAGGGAAAGCCGGTGAGGAACCAGCCACGGAAGGCCTCCTGCAGCAACCACAGGGCGGCGAAGCACAGGGCATCGGCCAGTGGCGCCTCGTCGCGGCGCAGCCAGCGCGCCCAGAGCCAGGCGGGCAAGGCGAAGAAGAACGCCAGGCAGGCGAAGAACGCCAGCAGCAGGGCGATCGCCAGCAGTGGCGAGGCGCCCCCGTAGGTGTTCATGCTGACGTAGATCCACCAGGTGCCGGCGCCGTAGAGACCGAAGCCGAAGCACCAGCCACGGCCCAAGGCCTGGCGCGGCGTCAGTTCGCGCAGGCCAGCGTAGAACAGGGCGATGGACAGGATGGCCAGCGGCCAGACGTCGAACGGTGCCAGGGCCAGCAGGGTGGAAGCGCCGGCCGCCATGGCCAGCAGGTTACCGGGCCAGCCGGGGCGGGTGATCCAGCGCATTTTCGTCCTTAACGGTTGATCGGGGTCAGGCGCAGCAGGTGTACCCGCCGGCTGTCTGCGTTGAGAATACGGAAGCGGTAGCCGCCGATCTCGGTGGTTTCGTTGCGCTTGGGCAGATGGCCGAAAGCGCTCATCACCAAACCGCCGACGGTGTCGAACTCGTCATCGGAGAATTCGCTGTCGAAGAACCCGTTGAAGTTCTCGATCGGCGTCAGCGCCTTGACCAGGAAGTCTCCGCTGGGCAGCGGCTTGATGTAGCTGTCTTCCTCGACATCGTGCTCGTCCTCGATATCACCGACGATCTGCTCGAGCACGTCCTCGATGGTCACCAGGCCCGCCACGCCGCCGTACTCGTCGATGACGATGGCCATGTGGTTGTGGTTGGCGCGGAACTCGCGCAGCAGCACGTTCAGACGCTTGGACTCGGGCACGAAGGTGGCCGGGCGCAGCAGGTCCTTGATGTTGAAGCTGTCGCCGTTCTCCTTGAGGATCAGCGGCAGCAGGTCCTTGGCGAGCAGGATGCCGAGCACATCGTCATGGCTCTCGCCGATCACCGGGTAGCGCGAGTGCGCGGCGTCGATCACCGCCGGCAGGAACTCGCGCGGCGACTGGCTGGCCTTGATGCTGATCATCTGCGAGCGCGGCACCATGATGTCGCGCACCTGCAGGTCGGCGACCTGGATGGCGCCTTCGACGATGGTCAGCGCTTCGCTGTCGAGCAGCTTGTTCTGATGGGCTTCGCGCAGCAGCTCGAGGAGCTCCTGGCGGTTTTTCGGCTCATGGGCAAAAGCCTGGGTCAGCTTACCCAGCCAGGACTTCTGCCCGTTGCTCGATCGGTCTTCGCTCATGGCGGTTACTCGTGATCCTTGCAGTATCAGTGTGTGATTGTTTCGGTTTCGTCGTCGGCGTAAGGGTCCGGATGACCCAGTTCCGCCAGCAATTGCCGTTCCAGCGCTTCCATTTCCTCGGCTTCATCATCTTCGATGTGGTCGTAGCCGAGCAGGTGCAGGCAGCCGTGGATGACCAGGTGTGCCCAGTGCGCCTCCAGGGACTTGCCCTGTTCGGCGGCCTCGCGCTCGACCACCGGCACGCAGATCACCAGGTCGCCCAGCAGCGGGATGTCGAGCAGCTCGTCGGGCACGTCGGCGGGGAAGGACAGCACGTTGGTGGCGTAGTCCTTGTGCCGATAGGTGTGGTTCAGCTCGCGGCCTTCGGCTTCGTCGACCAGGCGAATGGTCATTTCCGAGTCGGCGCTGCGCTGGCGCAGGGCAAGTTCGCACCAGCGGCGCAAGGCGGCGTCATCGGGGGCGGCGGCGTCGGTGGCCCGTTGCAGGTCGAGTTCAAGCATCTTTGCCGGGTGCCTCGGGCTTGGCCTGACGGGCGTCGAAGCGGTCGTAGGCTTCGACGATACGCTGCACCAACGGGTGGCGTACCACGTCCTTGGGCTGGAAATGGGTGAAGCTGATACCCGGGACGTCCTTGAGCACCTCGATCACATGGGCCAGACCCGACTTGGTGCCGCGGGGCAGGTCGACCTGGGTGATGTCGCCGGTGATCACTGCGGTCGAGCCGAAGCCGATGCGGGTGAGGAACATCTTCATCTGCTCGAGGGTAGTGTTCTGGCTCTCGTCGAGGATGATGAAGCTGTTGTTCAGGGTTCGGCCGCGCATGTAGGCCAATGGCGCGATCTCGATCACCTGGCGCTCGATGAGCTTGGCCACGTGCTCGAAGCCGAGCATTTCGTAGAGCGCGTCGTAGAGCGGGCGCAGGTACGGGTCGATCTTCTGGGCGAGGTCGCCGGGCAGGAAGCCGAGCTTTTCGCCGGCCTCGACCGCCGGGCGCACCAGCAGGATGCGGCGCACCTGTTCGCGCTCCAGTGCATCGACCGCGCAGGCCACGGCCAGGTAGGTCTTGCCGGTACCGGCCGGGCCAATGCCGAAGTTGATGTCGTTGGCCAGGATCTCTTTGACGTAGCGCTGCTGGTTGACGCCGCGCGGACGGATGTTGCCCTTGCGCGTGCGCAGCGAAACGCTGACTTCGTTGACCGCCGGGTTCTCGAGGGTCTCGACCGTCGACTCCTGGAGATAGAGATGGACCGTTTCCGGCGACAGGTCGGTGGCCTTGGCCTCGCGATAGAGGCGGCGCAGCAACTGTTCGGCGGCGGAGGTGGTCTTGGGTTCGCCAATCAGTTCGAATTGATTGCCGCGGTTGCGGATCTCGATGGCCAGGCGTTGTTCGATCAGGCGCAGGTGCTCGTCGAACTGGCCGCACAGGTTGGCGAAACGATGGGCCTCGAAGGGTTCGAGGATGAAACGATGGGGTTGTATGGGTGCGTTCAAGGTCGTTTTTAGCCGCTCGACGGCAATGAATGTGAACTCAAGAATAACCCTTGAGTGGCAGTGGCGAAAGCACTGAAACGATCAAGGGTCGGTGCGACGCTTCCGATCCGCGTGCCGATGATGGCAGGGCAAGTTGACGAAACGGTGATGCCGGTGGCCCGTGCAGGGGCCGGGGCGGCTCAGGGCAGGGGCGAGAAGGGCGTGCGACCTTCGGCGTTCTGCAGTTCCAGCAGGTATTTGCGGAAGATCTGGCCGAGCACCTGGGTGGCGTGCTCGAGCTCGTCGCGGGGCATCTGCTCGGTAACTTCGTCGGCCATGTCCAGGGCGTCTTCGGCGCCGTTGACCGCGGCGATCTTGAGCAGGATGTAGGCCTGCACGTTATTGGCCTTGACCCCTTCGCCATGGAAGAACATCGAGCCCAGGCGGTACTGGGCCTGGCCCTGGCCCTGCAGCGAGGCCTTTTCGAACCACTTGAGCGCCTTGTCGAGATGGCGCGGCGTGCCGCTGTAGTAGAACTCGCCCAGCTCGTACTGCGCTTCGGCATCCCCGGATTCCGCCGTCTGCTCGCAGGCCTTCAGGGCGTTCTGCAGGTCTTCGGGTGCGGTATCGAGCGTGCAGCGGCCCGTCGTTGGAATCAGCAACGAGTTTCCGCCCTCCGCCAAGGCCAGCAGGGGCTGAAGAAGCAACAGGCAGCCCAGGGTCAGGGCGCGGCCGGTGCGGTTCATGGGGATCGACTTACCTCTGCAAAGCTACGGCCAATGTCTCTGGTGGCACATTATGGGATAAGCAGCGCCTACCTTACAAAGTTTTACTCAGATTTCTACTGGGTTGGGGGAGCCAACTGATTGTGCATGGGGATTTATTGATGGTACTGACCTTTGTGGGAGCGGCAAGGCAGCTCCCACAAAGGTGGGATGCAGCTATTTACTTCAGGGCGGCGAAGGCCTTTTCGGCGGCGTCCAGGGTGATCTGCAGTTCCTTGTCGCCATGGGCGATGGAGGTGAAGCCTGCCTCGAAGGCGCTTGGCGCCAAGTACACGCCGCCTTCGAGCATCAGGTGGAAGAAGCGCTTGAAACGCTCGGCATCGCTGGCCATCACGTCGTCGAAGGTGACGATGTCGTCGGCACCGCTGAAGTACAGGCCGAACATGGCGCCCGCCTGGGTGGTGACGAATGGGATGCCGGCGGCATCGGCGCGTTGTTGCAGGCCATCGAGCATGCGGCTGGTGAAGGCGCTCAGCTCGTCATGGAAGCCCGGGCGGCTGATCAGCTTCAGGGTGGTGAGGCCCGCGGCCATCGCCAGCGGGTTGCCCGACAGGGTGCCGGCCTGGTAGACCGGACCCAGCGGGGCGATGCAACCCATGATTTCGCGCTTGCCGCCGAAGCAGCCGACCGGCATGCCGCCGCCAACGATCTTGCCGAAGGTCGACAGGTCCGGGGTAATGCCGTAGTGGCCCTGGGCGCCACCCAGCGACACACGGAAGCCGGTCATCACTTCATCGAAGATCAGTACCACGCCATGCTGGTCGCACAGCGAACGCAGGCCTTCGAGGAAGCCCGGCGCCGGGGGGACGCAGTTCATGTTGCCGGCCACGGGCTCGACGATGATGCAGGCGACGCTCTGGCCGACGTCGGCCAGGGTCTTCTCGACGGCGGCGATGTCGTTGAACGGCAGGGTCAGGGTGTGCTTGGCGAAGTCCGCCGGTACCCCGGCCGAGCTTGGCACGCCTTGGGTCAGCAGGCCGGAACCGGCCTTGACCAGCAGGCTGTCGGAGTGACCGTGGTAGCAGCCCTCGAACTTGATGATGGCGTCGCGGCCGGTGTAGCCACGGGCCAGGCGGATGGCGCTCATGGTCGCCTCGGTGCCGGAGCTGACCATTCGCACCATCTCCATCGACGGCACGATCGAGCAGACCAGGTCGGCCATCTCGGTTTCCATGGCGGTCGGCGCGCCGTAGGACAGGCCGTGCTCGAGCTGCCTGCGCACGGCATCCAGCACGTCGGGGTGGCCGTGGCCGAGAATCATCGGGCCCCAGGAACCGACATAGTCGACATAACGCTTGTCGTCCTCGTCGATGACGTAGGCGCCTTCGGCGTGCTTGAAGAACAACGGGGTGCCGCCGACGCTCTTGAAGGCGCGCACCGGCGAGTTGACGCCGCCGGGGATGTGTTTCTGGGCTTGGGCGAACAGGGCTTCTGAACGGGACATGGAGTCTTCTCTCGAAATCAGGAAACGAACAGGGCGTTGAAGGCGCGGGCGCGGCGGGTGACTTCCTGCGCGCTGTCGGCACCGAACAGGCCGTGGATCACCGCCAGCAGGTCGGCGCCATGGGCGACCAGCGGGGCGGCGTTGTCGAGGGTGATGCCGCCGATGACGGCGATCGGCAGCTTGACCTGGGCGCGGGCTCGCTCCAGCAGTTCGACGCTGGCGGCGGGCGCGCCCGGTTTGGTGACGGAATTGAAGAAGCGACCGAAGGCGACATAGCTGGCGCCTTCGCTGGCGGCCTGCTGCGCGAGGTCGAGGCTGGCGTGGCAGGTCGAGCCGATGATCGCCTGGCGGCCGAGCAGGGCGCGTGCCGGGGTGAGCGGGCCGTCGGTCTGGCCCAGGTGCACACCGACGCCCAGGCGCGCGGCCAGTTCGGCGTCGTCGTTGATGATCAGCTGGGTGCCGTAGCGTTCGCAAAGCTTGGTCAGCGCTTCAGCTTCGCGCAGGCGACGTCCGGCGTCGTCGCTCTTGTCGCGGTACTGCAGCAGGCAGACACCGCCTTCGAGTGCTGCCTCGACATGGCTCAGAAAACGGCCGGCGAGCAGCTGGCTGTCGGTGATGGCATACAGACCGCGGAGCGTCATCGGGTAGCCTCGAGTCAGGAACAGAAATCCAGGGGCAGGCGGCGCGGCACGTACTGGCCCTTGCCCAGTTGTTCGGCGTCGCGCAGGGTCCGCCAGGTGTAGTCCAGGGCGCTGCGCACGGCGCTGGTCAAATTTTCGCCCAGGGCCAGGCGGCCGGCCAGGGCGCTGGCCAGGGTGCAGCCCGAGCCGTGGTAGCTGCCCGGCAGGCGCTGGCAGGTCCAGGTGTGCTGCTGGCCGTCGCGGCTGTACAGGCGGTTGTGAATTTCCACTTCGTCGCCGTGACCGCCGGTGATCAGCAGGTGTCTACAGAACGGCAGCAGCTTATCGGCGCATTCGTCCGCGGTGCCTTCAGGCAGTTCCGCCAGGATACGCGCCTCCGGCAGGTTCGGCGTGGCAATGGTGGCCAGCGGCAGCAGGCGTTCGCGCAGCGCGTAGCCGACCTCGTCCTTGCCCAGGCGACCGCCGCCGCCGGCGCGCAGCACCGGGTCGCAGACCAGTGGCAGGTGCGGATGGGCGGCGAGCAGTTCGGCGACGGTGTCGACCATCTCGATCGAGCCGAGCATGCCCAGCTTCACCGCGGCCACCTTGGAATCGGCCAGCACGGCGTTGGCCTGGGCCAGGACCCACTCGCGGTCGAGCACGCGGAAGTCGGAAACGTTGACGGTATCCTGCACGGTCAGGGCGGTCACGGCGGGCGCGGCGTGACAGCCCTGGGCGATCAGGGCTTCGATATCTGCCTGCAGCCCGGCGCCACCACTGGGGTCGTGGCCGGAGAGACAGAGGACAACGGGGCGGGAGCTGTAGGTATTCATGGGCGGCGAGCTTATCACCAAACCTTTTTCTGCGGTTCGCTCGCGGCGAGAGAATTGCTGATCAAGTGGTCAGCTTGGCCTGGCTGTAAATTCTGAAATATGCATTCTAGAGCCTCTGCATTCAAATTCCGGGTGGCTCATTGCCAGTGCTGGAGGCTATGCTAGAGTGCTCGGATAACTCGATAAATGGGTTCTGCTGGATCACGTCGTCTCAAAGGGATGGGAGGCAACCGCGACGCGACCGGACAGACCACGCTGGGGCTGTATGCGCTATTTGCTGATTGTGCTTCTGGGCTGCTTGCCCGTGCTGGCCGGAGCGGTCGAATTCGACGACGCCACCGGACGCCTGCCGCTGGGCCGGTACATGCAGGTCTATGAAGACCACGATGGCAGTGCCAGCATCGCCCAGGTCAGCTCCGCGGCGTTCGCCGGGCGCTTCCAGGCGCATCAGGACGAAGTGCTCAATGCGGGCTACTCCACCTCGGTGTTCTGGCTGCGGGTCGATCTTGCCTATGCTGCCGCCCCTTCGGCTGCGCCACGCCAGTGGCTGCTGGAACTCGCCTATCCGCCGCTGGATCACCTGGAACTCTACCTGCCGGATGCTCAGGGCACCTATCGCCTGGCCCGGCGCACCGGTGACGCGCTGCCCTATGCCAGTCGGGAGATCCGCCAGAACAACTACCTGTTCGAATTGCCGCTGCGGCCCGGCCAGGCGACCACCGCCTACCTGCGCCTGCACAGCCAGGGCTCGATCCAGGCGCCGCTGACTTTGTGGTCGGCCGACGCCTACCTGGAAGACCAGCCCACACGCCTTTACGTGCTAGGCATGATTTACGGCGTGCTGCTGGTGATGCTGGTGTACAACCTGTTCATCTACCTCGGCGTGCGTGACGTCAGCTACCTGTACTACATCCTTTATATCGCTTCGTTCGGTCTCTACCAGGTGTCGGTCAACGGCGCAGGCATCGCCTATTTCTGGCCCGACAGCCCGTGGTGGGCCAACGCCGCCACTCCGTTGTTCATCGGTGCCGCCGGGCTGTTCGGCTGCCAGTTCGCCCGCCACTTCCTGCAACTTGGCAGCCTCAGCCGGGGCTTCGACCGCCTGCTTAAAGGGTTGATGGCCGGCGGCGCGTTGGTCATGGTGCTGGCAGTGACCTTGCGCTACGGTGTGGCGCTGCGCATGGCCACGGTGCTGGCGCTGCTGTTCACCGTCAGTATCTTCAGCGCCGGGCTCTATGCCTGGTGGCGTGGGTTGCGCGTGGCGCGCTGGTTCATCATCGCCTGGACCGCCTTCCTCGTTGGCGGGCTGGTCAACACCCTGATGGTGCTGGGTTACCTGCCCAACGTGTTCATCACCATGTACGCCAGCCAGCTCGGCTCGGCACTGGAGGTGGCGCTGCTGTCGCTGGCCCTGGCCGATCGCATCAACAGCCTGCGCGAGCAGCAGGCACAGACCCTGCGCGAGACCGGGCGCACCCTTGAACAACTGAACCTGCAGCTGGCGCGCAGCAACCGGCTCAAAGACGAGTTCCTGGCCACCGTGACCCATGAACTGCGCACGCCGATGAACGGCGTGATTGGATCGCTGGAGCTGCTGCATACCTTGCCCATGAGCGCCGAGCAGGCCCAGTACCATCGCACCGCCACCGGTTCCGCCCTGGACATGATGGCGATGGTCGACGACATCCTGATCCTCACTGAACTGCAGGCCGGGCGCCTGCGCAACCAGGGCATGGCGTTCAGCCTGCGGCGCCTGCTCCAGGAACTGCGCGCCGGCTATGCCAGCCAGGCGTTGGCCAAGGGCCTGTACCTGAGCCTGGACATTCCTGCCGACCTGCCCGACAGCCTGGTCGGCGATGCGCAGAAGCTCGCCCGCTGCCTTGCCTGCCTGGTGGACAATGGGCTGAAGTTCACCCATCAGGGTGGCGTCACCGTGCAGGCCCGTGGCCGGCGCACCGGGCCGGACAGCCTGGTCTTGAGCCTCACGGTCAGCGACAGCGGCATCGGCTTCGACGACCTGGACCAGGCGGTGCTGTACCAGCGCTTTTCCCAGCTGGACGGCTCGATGACCCGGCGTTACGGCGGGCTGGGCATCGGCCTGTCGATCTGCCGGCAACTGGGCGAGTTGATCGGTGCGCAGCTGTCCCATGAGTCGACGCCTGGGCTGGGCAGCCGCTTCGAGCTGACCCTGGCCCTCGCTGTGGCGCAGGTGCAGATACCGCCGACGCGTGCCGTTTCGGGGATGGAGCGCTTCTGACGAGTCCGTTGGTTACAGGGACTGCGTAGGGTTCGAGGGCGCGAAGCGCCCCCATGTAGTCCGTTTTGTCACTTTGACTCGAGGGCCTGCGGTGCTTCACTGGGTTATCCAGGCATGACCCGATCCAGGAGGCCGCCGATGAACCTGCACCAGTTCGCTGAAACCCACGAAGTCACCAACCAGCCGCCGTCCCTGGACGGCGCCAACCTGTATCGCCTCGATCAGCCCCTGCAGGAGTGGTCGCGCAGGTTCGGCGCCGGCTGGGCCGAATCGCGGATCGACGCCTACGGCGCCCTGGCCGGTGGTCCGCTGATGGCTGCGGGTTTCCTGGCCAATGCCCACAAACCCGAGTTCAGCAGCCATGACCGCTATGGCCACCGTATCGACCTGGTGGAGTTTCATCCCGCCTATCATCAGCTGATGCGCACCGCCGTCGAGCACGGCCTGCCCTCGCTACCCTGGGCCGAGCCAAGGGACGGCGCCCATGTGGCGCGGGCCTCGATGACCTACCTGCACAGCCAGGCCGAAGCCGGTACCGGCTGCCCGCTGACCATGACCTTCGCCGCCGTGCCGGCCCTGCGCTTGCAACCCGAGCTTGCCGGCTACTGGCTGCCGAAGGTCCTGGCCCGCGAATACGACCCGCGCAACGTCGGCGACCGGCACAAGGCCGGTGTCACCATCGGCATGGCCATGACCGAGAAACAGGGCGGCACCGATGTTCGCGCCAACACCACCCGCGCCTACCCGGTGGGCACGCCCGGCCCGGGCCAGCCCTATGAACTGGTGGGGCACAAGTGGTTCTGTTCGGCGCCCATGTGCGACGCCTTCCTCACCCTGGCCCAGACCGACAAGGGCCTGAGCTGCTTCCTGCTGCCGCGCCACCGGCCCGACGACAACCGCAACCAGTTCTACATCCAGCGCCTGAAGAACAAGCTGGGCAACTGTTCCAACGCCTCCAGCGAGGTGGAGTTCCGCGGTGCCCTGGCCTGGATGATCGGCGAGGAGGGACGCGGCGTGCCGACCATCATCGAGATGGTGGCCATGACCCGCTTCGACTGCATGGTCGGCTCCAGCGCGCTGATGCGCCAGGCCCTGACCCAGGCCGCGCACCACTGCGCGCACCGTAAGGTCGGCGGGCGTGTGCTGGCCGAGCAGCCGCTGATGCAGAACGTGCTGGCCGACCTGGTCCTGGAGAGCGAGGCCGCCCTGGCCCTGAGCCTGCGCATGGGCCAGGCCCTGGACCGCCTCGGCGACCCGCAGCAGGCGCACTTTGCCCGCCTGGTCACGGCCGTGGGCAAGTACTGGATCTGCAAGCGCGCCCCCGGGATGATCAACGAGGCCGCCGAGTGCCTGGGCGGTGCCGGCTATGTCGAGGACAGCATCCTGCCGCGGCTGTACCGCGAGGCGCCGGTCAACTCGACCTGGGAGGGCTCGGGCAACGTGCAGTGCCTGGATGTGCTGCGGGCCTTGTCGAAGGAGCCGGGCGTGCTCGAGGCGCTGTTCTGTGAGTTGGGCGACGGCCATGGCGATCCGCGGCTGGCGGCGTTCATCGGCAACCTCAAGGGTGCCTTCGCCGATACCGGTGATATCCAGTACCGCGCCCGGCAACTCACCGAGGACATCGCCGTGGCGCTGCAGGCCAAGCTGCTGCTCGAGGCGGGCAATGCCACGGTGAGCGATGCGTTCATCGGCAGTCGCCTGGGCGGCGGCGGGCGGGTGTATGGCGCGTTGCCACGCGGCGTGGACGCCGAGGCGCTGGTGGCCAGGGCCACGCCGGTGTGGGCCGGGTAACGCCCTCGTGGGGGTGTATTTGCCCGGCAACGCAGGCAAGATGGCTGTCATGCATCCCCTAAGACAGGAAGCCCAGTGTGAGCCAAGCGTTTGTAGTCGTTGATACCCCCGAACAGGCCGTCGACCGTCTGGCGGCCCTGCATGAACAGGCCACCGGGGCCTTGAGCCAGGCCCTCAAGCGCTACCTCAAGGACCGCACCGAGCCGGGCGACGAGGAGCGTGCGTTGTTCCGCTACCCGGCACTGCGCCTGACCTACTCCAGCCAGGGCGAAGTCGCCGCCACCACCCGCGCCTACGCCAAGGTCCAGGTGGACGGCACCTACAGTGTCACCGTCACCCAGCCCGCGGCGTTCCGTGGCTACCTGCTCGAGCAACTGCGCCCACTGATGCACGACTACACCGTGACCGTGGAAGTCGGCGTCAGCGAGCAGAACATCCCGTACCCCTACGTGGTCGACCAGGGCGACGAACTGGCCGGCAGCGGTATCACCGCCGCGCAACTGGCGCGGGTGTTCCCCAGCACCGACCTGTCGGCGGCCACCGACAACATCGCCGATGGCCTGTACGACTGGGAAAGCGCCGAGACCCTGCCGCTGGCGCTGTTCGACGCCGCCCGCGTGGATTTCTCCCTGCGCCGCCTGGTGCACTACACCGGCAGCGACTGGCGGCACATGCAGCCGTGGATCCTGCTGACCAACTACCACCGCTACGTCGACCAGTTCATCGCCCATGGCCTTGAGCAGTTGCGCGAGGACCCACGCTTCGTGCGCATGGTCCTGCCGGGTAACGTGGTCATCGAGAAGGGCATGGACAACGGCGAGGCCCAGGCCCTGGTCGCCAGCGTGGTCTGGCACCGCTACCAGATGCCGGCCTACCACCTGATCGCCGCCGACGGCGATGGCGTGACCCTGGTCAACATCGGCGTCGGCCCGTCCAACGCCAAGAACATCACCGACCACCTGGCGGTACTGCGCCCGCACTGCTGGCTGATGATCGGCCACTGCGGCGGCCTGCGCCAGTCGCAGACAATCGGCGACTACGTGCTGGCCCACGCCTACATGCGTCGCGACGGCATCCTCGACCGCGTGGTGCCGCCGAACATCCCGATCCCGGCCCTGGCCGAGGTGCAGCTGGCGTTGCAGGAGGCGGCCGCGCAGGTCACCGGCGAGCGTGGCGAGCAGCTCAAGAAGCGCCTGCGCACCGGCACCGTGCTCACCTATGACGACCGCAACTGGGAACTGCGCTGGGCCCAGGAACGTCCGTTGATCAACCTGTCCCGCGCCGTGGCGGTGGACATGGAGAGCGGTACCATCGCGGCCCAGGGCTACCGCCTGCGCGTGCCCTACGGCACCTTGCTGTGTGTCTCCGACAAGCCGCTGCACAGTGAGATCAAGCTGCCCGGCTCGGCCAACGCCTTCTACAACCGCGCGGTCAGCCAGCACCTGAAGATCGGCATCGCCGCCCTTGATCTGCTGCGTACCGAGCTCAACTCGCTGCACTCGCGTAAACTGCGCAGCTTCGATGAGCCGCCGTTCCGCTGAGGATCCATGTCCCTGCCACCCCGTAGCACACCGCGCCGCCCTGCGGCGCGGCCCACCGGCCCGCGTCGCCAGCCCAAGGCGCCGCCGGCCGAGCCGCGCTTGATCCTGTTCAACAAACCGTTCGATGTGCTCACCCAGTTCAGCGACGGCGAGGGGCGGACCACGCTCAAGGACTTCATCGACATCCCCGGCATCTACCCGGCCGGGCGCCTGGACCGGGACAGCGAAGGCCTGCTGCTGCTGACCAACGACGGGCGCCTGCAGGCGCGCATCGCCGATCCGAAGCACAAGCTGGCCAAGACGTACTGGGTGCAGGTTGAGGGTGAGCCGAGCGAAGAGCAGCTAAAGCACCTGCGTGACGGCGTCGAGCTCAACGACGGGCCCACGTTGCCGGCCCAGGCGCGTCTGCTCGAGGAGCCCGAGCTGTGGCCGCGCAATCCGCCGGTGCGTTTTCGCAAGAGTGTGCCGACCGCCTGGCTGGAGCTGGTGATCCGTGAAGGACGCAATCGCCAGGTGCGGCGGATGACGGCGGCGGTGGGATTGCCCACCTTGCGCCTGGTGCGAGTGCGGATTGGCGACTGGACGATCGAGGGGCTGGAGCAGGGCTGCTGGCGCGAAGTGCCAGCGAAGCTTTGAGCCGCACGCGTCCCCCGGCAGTTTCTGCCTTGATGCGGCAATCTGGGGCTGCTTTGCAGCCCTTTCGCGACACAAGGCCGCTCCTACAAGGAAGGGGGGCGTCAGGCCGCTACACCCCTTCGATAAACCCCACCACCACGCTCTTGATGATGAACGCCAGTACGCCAAGGCCCAGCACAAAGAACAGGATCAGCGTGCCAAAGCGTCCGGCCTTGGACTTCTTCGCCAGGTCCCAGACGATGAAGCCCATGAAACCGATCAGCACGGTGACCAGGACGATCATCATCCATTCTTCGAATACTGCGGGATCCATCGGTTCACTCCAGGCAGGTTGAGCCCTCGATCATACGCCGCACGCGCGAGGATTCAACGCAGGTGGGTCAATGGCAGCTCGGTGCTGGCCAGCACCTGGTTGAGCACGAAGCTCGAGCGCACGCTGGTCACGCCTTCGATACGGGTCAGGCTGCCCAGCAGCAGCTTTTGGTAGTGGTCCATGTCCGGCACCACCACCTTGAGCTGGTAGTCGGCGTCCATCCCGGTGACCAGGCTGCACTCGAGCACCTGGGGCAGGCTGCGAATCGCCGCCTCGAAGGTCTCGAAGCGCTCGGGCGTGTGCCGGTCCATGCCGATCAGCACATAGGCGGTCAGGCTCAGGCCGAGCTTCTTGCGGTCCAGCAGGGCCACCTGGCGCGAGATGTAGCCATCGTCCTCGAGCTGCTTGACCCGACGTGAGCATGGGGAAGGCGACAGGCCGATGCGTTCGGCCAGTTCCTGGTTGGAGATGCGCGCATCGCGCTGCAATTCGGCGAGGATGCTCAGGTCGTAGCGGTCGAGCTTGCTCATGGAAAGGGCCTTTTCTGTTCGGATTGCTGCGAATTATCGATCCTGAGTGAAAAATTGCGCAAGCGCTATTTATCAGAGCAATCTTCGCAATCCTCTGCCCCGGCGTCTGGCCTATCTTTATCACCAGAATCACTGCCCGGACATCAGTCCACGGCGACGCGCCCTAGGCGGGCGGTCGCGGCCAGCCATCCAACAGGATCCGCCAGGCCCCCGGGCTACGCACTGTCCAGAAGACGGCGCGAGGTGAGCCGGTGTCACAAGCACCGAGCACGGACGACAATTCCCGAAGGGAGGCCGCAAGGCCTCCCTTTTTTATTGCGCCGCAGGCTACGCTTGCCAGGCCAGCGAGCAACCCATTCAGGCCTTTGAGCAATTGGCGCACCAGAATGTCGGCTAATTTAATCTGCCGGTCGCGTTCTGCGGAGTAGACTGCCGACGATAATGGCGGGTGTTTGCATCGAGAGGAACAACATGAGTTCGCGCATCTGGCGGTTGGCAGGTGTTGGTTTGCTGGGCCTGGGCATCAGCCTGGGCGCCCTGGCCGAAGGGCCTGGAGAAGGGCATGACGGTCATGGCGGTCAGCAGGAGCAGGGCGCAGGCGAACGGCGTGGCTCGCCGCTCAATTCGCGTGATGAAGTGCGCCAGACGCAACCGCCACGCCAGGGCTACTACCAGGACATTCCCCGTCGTTACGGCGACAACCGTCACTGGGAAGCGGGCGGTCCGGGTCAGCGCCCCGGTGGCGACTGGTCAGGTCGGCCCGATGGTCATGGCAATGGCTGGGGGCCAGGGCCGCAGTACCATCCCGGGCATACCGTCGACCGCTTCCCGGATCGCTATTGGAAGGTGCCGTACCGCGGACAGGACTACTTCTACTCCGGCGGCTACTGGTACCGGCCCCATGGCGGCGGCTACGTGGTGGTCACACCGCCCTACGGCGTGCGGGTCGGCTACCTGCCGCCCTACGCCCGTGAAGTGTGGCTGAGCGGTGCGCTGTTCTTCCTGGTGGCCGACACCTACTACCAGTACCTGGCCGACAGCCGCGAGTACGTGGTGGTCAACCCGCCCGCTGTGGCGCCTGCGCCAATACCGCAGCAGGGCGGCGGCTACGATGTGATCGCCTATCCGATGTATGGCCAGGGGCAGGAGCAGCAGGAGCAGGACCGCTATCAATGCCATCGCTGGGCGGTGAGCCAGTCGGGATTCGATCCGGCGACCGCCACCTATGCGCCGCCGGCCAATGTGGCGGACAACTATCGACGGGCCTTGGGGGCGTGCCTGAGCGGGCGTGGCTACAGCATCAATTGATGGCGCTTTTGCGATAACCGGCTACACCGGGTCGGCGTGGACCATCACATCGGCCCGTGGATAGCGCTGGCGAATGACCTGCGAGGCCTGCACGCACAGTTCATGGGCGGCATGCAGCGGCATGTCGCCGGGCAGCTCCAGATGCAGTTGCACGAACCACTGGCTGCCGGAGACCCGCGTGCGCAGGTCATGCACCCCCTTTACCCCGGGGATCGCCAGCACCACTTCGAGCATGCGCTCGCCGATATCGGCGGGCAGTTCCTTGTCCATCAGGATCGCCGTGCTCTCGCGGGCGATCTGCAGCGCGCTCCACAGGATGTACAGGGCGATCCCCAGGCCGAACAGGGCGTCGAGCTGAGGCCAGCCGTAGCGGGCCAGGAGCAGCGCCAGCAGGATGCTGGCATTGAGCAGCAGGTCGGAGCGGTAGTGCAGCGAGTCCGCGCGCACGGCGGTGGAGCCGGTCAGGCGGATGACCTTGCGCTGGAGCGCCAGCAGCGCCACGGTCAGCGCCAGGGAAAGCAACATCACCGCGATGCCGACCGCGGTATCGCCCAGGGGCTCCGGCGACTTCAGCCGCTCCACCGCCTGCTCCCCGATCAGCACCGCGCTGACCCCGATGAACAGCGCCTGGGCCATGCCGGCCAGGGCTTCGGCCTTGCCATGGCCGAAACGGTGGTCGTCATCGGCCGGGCGCAGCGCGTAATGCACCGCCAGCAGGTTGAGGAAGGAGGCGGCGGCATCCAGCGCCGAGTCGGTCAGCCCGGCCAGCAGGCTGACCGAGCCGCTCAGCCACCAGGCCACGGCCTTGCTCAGCACCAGGATACAGGCGACGCTCAGCGAGGCGCGGGTGGCCAGGCGCAGCAGGTGTTGGTGTTCGGCGGTGGCGGTCATGCGCAGGGGATCATCCGGATCAGGTCAGGCCGCGGGTACCAGGCCGTAGCTGGCCAGTTGCTCGACACTGCCGCGGTGCTGGATCAGCCGCGGGTCGTTCAGCGGCAGGCGCTGGCCCAGTTCGCTCTCCAGGATAGCCTGCAGCTTGGTCCTGTCGACCTGGCCGTCGGCATTGATCGCCGGCTTGAGCTTGGCCGGGTCGATCTGCGCGCTCTTGCCGCCAGGGTAGTAGATGGCGCCGGTGGCGAAGTCGATGCCGAAGGCGATCAGGCCGGGAATCACGTAGAACAGGATACCGATGGCGTCCATGGCCGCGACCACGGGGTCGATCTTGCCTTCGATCTGGCCGCGACGGTCAGGGTAGAACAGGGTGCCGCAGGCCGTCAGCTGGGTCAGCAAGGTGGCGATGAGGGCGCCACCGATGACGCGGGAAGGGATGCGCATGTGAGTCTCCGGAAGATAACGACATACAAGGGCGCGGCAATCGTGCACGCCTGAGGTTAAGACCATGATAGGGCAGCCTCGGTTCGCCGTTATACTCGGACGATTGTTCGAGGACCACCATGATTTCATTACCGATCGATGCCGTACTGTCCGACCTGCGCCAGGCCCTGGCCCAACGTGACGAAGCGGTGCTCGAGGCGCCTCCCGGCGCCGGCAAGACCACCCGCGTGCCCCTGGCCCTGCTTGATGAGCCCTGGCTGCAAGGACAGAGCATCCTCATGCTCGAGCCCCGGCGCCTGGCCGCCCGCGCCGCTGCCGAGCGCCTGGCCAGCGAATTGGGCGAGAAGGTCGGCGATACCGTGGGCTACCGCATCCGCCTGGACAGCAAGGTCGGCCCGAACACGCGCATCGAAGTGGTCACCGAGGGCATCCTCACCCGCCGCCTGCAGGCGGATCCTGCGCTGGAGGGGGTGGGGCTGCTGATCTTCGACGAGTTCCACGAACGCAGCCTGGATGCCGACCTGGCCCTGGCCCTGAGCCTCAACGGCCGGGCGCTGCTGCGCGACGAGCCGCCGCTGAAGATCCTGCTGATGTCGGCGACCCTGGAGGGCGAGCGACTCTCGCGCCTGCTCGACGAGGCGCCAATCATCAGCAGCCAGGGACGCATGCATCCGGTGGATATCCGCTGGAGCCGACCCTGGCAGCCTGGCGAGTTCGTCGAGCCGCGCGTGGTCGACTGCGTGCTCCAGGCCCTGGCCGACGAGTCCGGCAGCCTGCTGGTGTTCCTCCCCGGGCAGGCCGAGATCCGCCGCGTGCACCAGGCCCTGCAGGAGGCCGTGGGCGAACGCCCGGACATGCTGCTCTGCCCGTTGCACGGCGAGCTTGAGCTGAGCGCCCAGCGCGCCGCCATCGAACCGGCGCCCAAGGGGCAGCGCAAGGTGGTGCTGGCCACCAATATCGCCGAAACCAGCCTGACCATCGACGGTGTGCGCGTGGTGATCGACGCAGGTCTGGCGCGGGTGCCGCGCTTCGATCCCGGCAGCGGCATGACCCGCCTGGACACCCAGCGCATTTCCCGCGCCAGTGCCACCCAGCGTGCCGGGCGTGCCGGTCGCCTTGAGCCCGGCGTGTGCTATCGACTGTGGTCCGAGGCGCAGCACGATCAGTTGGCGGCCCATGGCAGCGCCGAGATCCTCCAGGCCGACCTGGCCGGGCTGGCCCTGCAGCTGGCGCGCTGGGGCGTGCCACCGGAGCAGCTCAGCTGGCTCGACCAGCCTCCGGCCGCTGCTTACGGCCAGGCCCAGGACCTGCTGGCCCGGCTCGGTGCCTTCAAGCCCGGGTGCCGCGACAACCTGAGCACCCATGGCCAGGCCATGGCCGAGCTGCCTGCGCATCCGCGCATCGCCCACCTGCTGCTGCGCGGCCAGGACCTCGGATTGGCCGACATGGCCTGCGATGTCGCCGCGCTGCTGGGCGAGCGCGACATCCTGCGCGGCGGCGGTGCCGACCTGCACAGCCGGCTGGCGCTGCTAAGCGGCGAGAGCCGCGTCTCTCGTGGCGGGCAGGGCGGTGTGCAGCGCGCCCGGCAACTGGCCCGGCAGTACCGCGGCCAGTTGCGTGGCAAACCGCGCAGCCCGGTCGCCGACCCCGACCATCCCCGCTGGCTGGGCGCCGTGCTGGCGCTGGCCTACCCCGACCGGGTGGCGCAGCAGCGTCGCGAAGGCGGCGCCGAGTACCGCCTGGCCAATGGCCGGGCGGCGTTGTTCGCCGAAGCCGATGCGCTGATGAAAAGCCCGTGGTTGGTGATTGCCGACCTGGGCAGCCGCCAGGGGCAGCGTGAGGAACGCATCTACCTGGCCGCCGAATTCGATCCGGCGCTGTTCGACGGTGTGCTGGCCGAGCAGGTGGAGCAACTCGACCTGCTCGACTGGGACGAACGTGAACAGGTGCTGCGCGCCGAGCGCCAGCGCAAGGTCGGTGAGCTGGTGCTCAGTCGCGAACCGTTGCCGGGGCTGGATGACGACGCACGGGCCAGGGCATTGCTGGGGTTGGTGCGGCGCAAGGGCCTGAACCTGCTGACCTGGACCCCGGAACTGCGCCAGTGGCAGGCCCGCGTCGCGCTGTTGCGTCAGCTGGATCTGGAAAAGGACGGCCACAGCGAGTGGCCGGATCTGGGCGACGACGCCTTGCTCGCCAGCCTGGAAGACTGGTTGCAACCTTATCTGGGCAAGGTGTCGCGGCTGAGCCATTTCGCCAATCTGGACCTGCCGTCGATCCTGCGCAACCTGTTGCCCTGGCCCCTGCCCCAGCGTCTGGACGAGCTCGCGCCATCACACCTGGCCGTGCCCTCGGGCTCCAGCATTCGCCTGGACTACAGCGAGCAGCCACCGATCCTCGCCGTGCGCCTGCAGGAGCTGTTCGGCCTGGCCGACACCCCGCGCATCGCCAACGGTCGCCAGCAGGTCAAACTGCACCTGCTGTCACCGGCGCGCCGACCCGTGCAAGTGACCCAGGACCTGGCCAACTTCTGGCGCACCACCTATGCCGAGGTGAAGAAGGACCTGAAAGGGCGCTATCCCAAGCACTACTGGCCGGACGATCCACTGGTGGCGGAAGCCACGGCCAGGGCCAAGCCAAGGAAAGCCTGACGCTTGGTGAATACCGGTCTCAAGCGCCGGCTTCACCTTCGAGCAGCATGAACAGGCGGTACAGCACCACGGTGCTGAACAGCTGCAGGAAGCCGCTGAGGCTGTCCAGGGCCAGTTGCACGCCAGGCTGCGGCTCGGGGAACAACTGCAGCAGCAGGCCGTCGATCAACCACAGCGGCGCCAGCACCGAGAGCATGCAGACCATGATGCGCAGGAAATGCCCGGTGGTCATGCGCGCGCTGGTGCGCATCGACTCGATCACCGGCAGGCCGCGCAGCACCAGCAGGTACTCGGCGAACACCAGGTTCACCATGATCCACACGCCGGGGAAGATGAGCAGCGCCAGGCCCGCCATGATCAGCAGCGAGCTGATCACGATCAGCAGGGCCAGCATCGGCCAAAGCTGCAGTGCGCGGGCGAACAGGTCGCGCTTGGCGGTGTCCTGGCCGTTGCTGCGGGTATCGAGGTAAAGGATCAGCGCGGCGCTGTACAGCGGGTAGAACAGCAGGCTGACAAGCATGCCGTAGGCCGGCGAGGCCTGCTCGCCCAGCTGGCTGTAGAGCAACTGGGTGCCGAGGGCCTCAAGAACGACCAAGGGCAGGCACAGTTGCAGGATGCTCGTCAGGTGACGGCGGAAGAAGTACAGGGAGTCGCGCAGAACGCTCAGCGGATTCATCGGTCAACATCGCATGGCAGAAAAAGCAGGGCGTAACTTTAGCCCAGTCGGCCCGCTTGCTGAAAAAAGTTTCATGGCCCGGACAATTGAATCGCGACATCCGGGCCTCCATCTTTGACGCTGTCCGATGTCCTGTTCAGCGCACGAGGTTGCCCCGATGAACACTGAAGAACAAACCCTGATCGACGGCCTGTTCGGCCGTCTCAAGCAAGCCGAGGACCCGGCCCAGCCGCGCGATGCCCAGGCCCAGGCGCGCATCGAGGAGCACCTGCGCCAGCAGCCGGCGGCGCCTTACTACATGGCCCAGGCGATCCTGGTCCAGGAGGCGGCGATCAAGCGCCTGGACGAGCAGAACAAGCAGCTCGAGGCCGAGCTGCGCCAGGCGCGTGCGCAAGTGGATGCGAGCCGCCCCAGCAGTGGCGGTGGTTTCCTCTCCAGCATCTTCGGCGCGGGAGCCCGCAATCCAGAACCGCAGCGCCCGGCCGCGCCGCCTACTTCCTCGGGAGGCTGGCGTGAACCGGCGCCCCAGGCGTATGCCCCGCCACCGCAGCAGCAGGGTTTCGGTGCGCCACCCGCGCCGGCGCGCAGCGGCGCCAGCAGCTTCCTCGGTGGCGCCATGCAGACCGCCGCGGGCGTAGCCGGTGGCGTGTTGCTGGCCCAGGGCATCAGCAGCCTGTTCAACCATCACTCGCAGCCTGAAGAAATCGTCGAGGTGATCAAGGAGGAGCCGGCGCCAGCCAGCGACGCTGGCGGCTGGAACGACCAGGACAGCCAGCGTCAGGTGGCGGACAACGGTGGCTGGGGCAATGACCAGGGTGGTTATGCCGATGCCGATTACAGCGGTGACGATGGCGGCTTCTTCTCGGACGACGACTACGTCTGAGGGCTCTGGCATACTCGCTGGAATCTGGGGGCGCGTTGCGCCCCTTTCGCGGGCAGCAGCCCCCATACACGGATTCGCGGGGTGCCCACGTTTGAAGAAAATCGCGCTGTTCGCCGATGTGCAGAACCTCTACTACACGGTTCGCCAAGGTCATGGCTGCCACTTCAACTACGCCGCGCTGTGGGCCGAGGTCAGCCGCGAAGGGCAGATCGTCGAAGCCGTGGCCTATGCCATCGACCGTGGCGACAGCAAGCAGCAGCAGTTCCAGCAGATCCTGCGCAACCTGGGGTTCGAGGTGCGCCTGAAACCCTTCATCCAGCGCGCCGATGGCTCGGCCAAGGGCGATTGGGACGTGGGCATCACCCTCGATGTCATCGAGGCGGCGGCGCGGGTCGACCAGGTGGTGCTGGCCTCGGGCGACGGTGATTTTGACTTGTTGCTGGAGCGGGCGATGCAACGCCATGGCGTGGAAACCGTCGTGTACGGTGTGCCTGGGTTGACCGCGTTGTCGGTGATCCGCGCCGCAAACCGTTACGTGCCTATCGAAGGCCGGCTACTGCTGCGCCACTGATCTGTGATGCTGCGAGCCGCGCACGTACAAGGGAGTGGGCTTCAGCCTTTCTTGCCGTTGCTGTCCAGATGCCCCAGCGGCACCCGTCGCGCCACCGCGCTCGACAGGATGATCGACGTCTTGGTGAAGCCCAGCTGCGATACGCGGTTGATCAGCGCCTCCAGCTCGCCCATCGAGGTGACGGCCGCCTGCATGATCACGCACGGGTCGCCGGTCACCCGATGGCATTCGGTGAGTTCGGGGATTTTCTCCAGGGCCTCGTAGGCCTGCTGATTGCCATGGCTGGCCAGGCGCAGTTCCATCACGCACTGGATCGGCAGGCCGATCTTCTCCAGGTCGACCTTGGCCGTGTAGCCGCTGATCACGCCGCAGGCCTCAAGCTTGGCCACCCGCTCGGCCACTGCCGGGGCCGAGAGATTGACCTGGCGCGCCAGCTGCGCGTATGTGGCCCGCCCGTTTTCCAGCAGGGCGGCGAGGAGCATGCGGTCGTACTTGTCCATGGGGACTCCTGCTGACTTTGTAATCGATTGGAAAGGCGCCGTATAACCATGCATTACAAAGTGTTTCGGTGTTTTAAACGTGTTTTGTAACTTAAGTTTGCGCCTGGGCCTTTCTAAACTAATCCACCCGTAAACGGATTTCGAGCCCTTGCCATGTCCTCCTCCCGTCGCTTCCCGTTGTTGCTTGTCGGCGCCTTTCTCGCCCTGTACCTGGTCTGGGGCTCGACCTATCTGTTTATCCGCATCGGCGTGGAGTCCTGGCCGCCAATGCTGATGGCCGGGGTGCGTTTCCTGATTGCCGGCAGCCTGTTGTATGGCTTCCTGCGCTGGCGCGGCGCGCCTGCGCCGACCTGGCCTCAGTGGCGTGCGGCCGGAGCGATCGGTTTCCTGCTGCTCAGTTGCGGCAACGGCGGGGTGACCCTGGCCGAACACGCCGGGGTCGCCTCGGGCGTGGCGGCACTGGCGGTGGCCACGGTGCCGCTGTTCACCCTGTTGTTCGGCCTGTTCTTCGGCCATCGCAACTCGCGCCTGGAGTGGGCGGGGATCGCTCTTGGGCTGGTGGGCATCGGCATGCTCAACATGGGTTCGAACCTGCAGGCCAGCCCCATGGGCGCGGCGCTGATCCTGTTCGCCGCGGCGGCCTGGGCCTTCGGTTCGGTGTGGAGCAAGAGCCTGCCACTGCCCCAGGGCGCGATGGCCAGTGCCGCTGAAATGCTGGTGGGCGGTGCCGCGCTGCTGATCGGCAGCGCCGTCAGCGGCGAGCGCCTGACCCAGATGCCCACCGCCGCCGGCTGGGGCGCGCTGGCCTACCTGGTGTTCTTTGGCTCGATCCTGGCGTTCAGTTCCTACATGTACCTGCTCAAGCACGTGCGTCCGGCGGCGGCCACCAGCTATGCCTACGTCAACCCTGCGGTGGCGGTGCTGCTGGGGATCGTCTTCGCCGGCGAGCAGATCGGCGCCGAGGAATGCGTGGCGATGGCGGTGATCATCGGCGCGGTAGTGCTGATCGGCCTGCCGCAGTGGCGCAAGGTGCCGGAGGCGCCCGTGCCGCTTAAAGAAGGGGTGTGCAAGTAAATACCGGCCACCGTGGCACTGGGGTAAACTTGCCGCCTTCGCTGAACCCCCTGACGGTATTGCCATGAATTTCGCCCAACTCGGCCTGATCGAACCGCTGCTGCGTACCCTGCAGACGCTGGACTACACCACGCCCACCCCGGTCCAGGCCAAGGCCATCCCCGCCGTGCTCGCCGGCCGCGACCTGATGGCCGCCGCCCAGACCGGCACCGGCAAGACCGCCGGCTTCGCCCTGCCGGTGCTGCAGCGCCTGGCGCTGGAAGGGGAGAAGGTCGCCAGCAACTCGGTGCGCGCGCTGGTGCTGGTGCCGACCCGCGAGCTGGCCGAGCAGGTCCACGCCAACGTGCGTGAGTACGCCGAGAACCTGCCACTGTCCACCTACGCGGTGTACGGCGGTGTCAGCATCAACCCGCAGATGATGCGCCTGCGCCGCGGCGTCGACCTGCTGGTGGCCACCCCGGGCCGTCTGCTCGACCTGTTCCGCCAGAACGCCATCAAGTTCGGCCAGGTGCAGACCCTGGTGCTCGATGAAGCCGACCGCATGCTCGACCTGGGCTTCGCCGAGGAGCTGCAGGCGGTGTATGCGGCGTTGCCGCGCAAGCGCCAGACGCTGCTGTTCTCCGCCACTTTCTCCGACCAGATCCGCCTGCTCGCGGGCCTGGCGCTGAACGATCCGCTGAGCATCGAAGTCAGCCCGCGAAATGCCGCTGCCAACACGGTCAAGCAATGGCTGGTGCCGGTGGACAAGAAGCGCAAGGCCGACTTGTTCTGCCACCTGCTGCGCAAGCAGCGCTGGAAGCAGGTGCTGGTGTTCGCCAAGACCCGCAATGGCGTGGACCAACTGGTCGAGCGCCTGCTAGCCGAAGGCGTGAACGCCGACGGCATCCACGGTGATCGCCCGCAGGCTACCCGCCAGCGCGCCCTGGACAGCTTCAAGGCCCGTGAGGTCCAGGTGCTGGTGGCCACCGACGTGGCCGCCCGCGGCCTGGACATCGATGACTTGCCGCTGGTGGTCAACCTCGACCTGCCGATTGTCGCCGAGGACTATGTGCACCGTATAGGTCGCACCGGCCGCGCGGGCAACAAGGGCGAGGCGATCTCGCTGGTGTGCGCCGACGAGGTGCAACTGCTGGCGTCGATCGAGACCCTGATCCGCCAGGTGCTGCCGCGCCATGAGGAGCCGGACTTCATTCCCGATCACCGGGTGCCGGTGACCGACGCCAGTGGCCAGGTGCTGAAGAAACCGAAGAAACCCAAGAAGCCGAAAGAGAACAGTGCCAAGCGCGGCCTGGGGCGTTGGATGGACAGCGAGGAGGCGGGGGCTTCGGCACCGGCGGTCAAGGCGGTGCGCAAGGTGCCGAGCTTTGGCGGCAAGCCTGGCAAGCGCAAACCTTGAGGTCACCGGGGCTGCTTAGCAGCCCCGGCATTACTCAGGCCAGGCGCGCCAGCCAATCCGCCGCCGCATTTCCCGCCCGCAAACCACTGGCGAAACACGCCGTCAGCAGGTAGCCCCCAGTCGGCGCTTCCCAATCCAGCATCTCGCCCGCGCAGAACACCCCCGGCAGGTTGCGCACCATCAGCCCTTCATCCAACCCTTCGAAGCGCACGCCACCGGCACTGCTGATCGCCTCGTCCAATGGCCGGGTCCGCACCAGCATGATCGGCAACGCCTTGATCGCCGCCGCCAGGCGCTCGGGGTCGGCAAAGGTCGCCTGGTCGGTCAGCTCGCGCAACAAGGCCGCCTTCACCCCGTCGATCCCCAGCTGGCCGTGCAGGTGCTTGGCCATCGAGCGCGATCCCCTGGGCTTGGCCAGGGCCTGTGCAATCTTGTCCACAGGCCGGTCCGGCAGCAGGTCGAGCAGCAGCGTCGCCCGCCCGGCGCGTTCGATCGCTTCGCGCAGCGCCGCCGACCAGGCATACACCAGGCTGCCCTCCACCCCTTGGGCGGTGAGGATGAATTCGCCCTTGCGCGCGGCAGTACCGGGCATGCCGAGCGCGATGTTCTTCAGCGGGGCGCCGGCGAACTTGTCCTTGAGCAGATCGCTCCAACCCTCGACCTCGAAACCGCAGTTGCTCGCCCGCAGCGCAGAGATATCCACACCCCGCTCAGCCAGCAGCGGCATCCAGGCGCCGTCCGAGCCCAGGCGCGCCCAGCTGCCGCCACCCAGGGCCAGTATCACGGCATCGGCTTGTACCTGCAGCTCGCCTTGTGGATAACTCATCCGCAGGGCGCCTTCGGCTGTCCAGCCCAGCCAGCGGTGCCGGGTGTGGATAACCACGCCGGACTCGCGCAGGCGCTTGAGCCAGGCGCGCAGCAGTGGCGCGGCCTTCATGTCGCGAGGGAACACGCGGCCCGAGGTGCCGACGAAGGTTTCGATGCCCAGGCCGTGAATCCACTGGCGCAGGGCCTGGCCATCGAAGTCGCGCAGGAGGGGGTCGATCTCGCCCTGGCGCGCGCCGTAGCGGCCGACGAAGGCGGGGTAGGGCTCGGAATGGGTGATATTCATGCCACCGACGCCGGCCAGCAGGAACTTGCGGCCCACCGAGGGCATGGCGTCGAACACTTGCACCGCCATCCCGCGCCGGGCCAGGGTCTCGGCGGCCATCAGGCCGGCAGGGCCGCCGCCGATCACGGCGACAAGGGGGCTGGAAGCGGGGCGGGGATCGTTCATGGCGGGCGACAGGCTGTGGAAAAGGCCGCGCATTCTACCTCAGCGGGGCCTGCCACGACACAGCTCAAAAAACGATCAATTCTCTGCAGCGCAGGAAGCTAAAGGGCTGGAGCGGCTTTCCCGCAGGTTATCCACAAGCGGTTCCACAGTCATTGTGAACAACCGAGCACCCGCGCCGCGCTGTGGTGGAGGATACCGTGGCGCCGGGCGAGGGCTTCGCGGTCCTTGCTATAGCCGCCGCCGATCACGCCCACCACCGGAATGTCGCGGCCCAGGCACTGGCGCAACACGTGCTCGTCGCGGGCGGCCAGGCCTGCGTCGGTCAGGTTCAGATAGCCCAGGGCGTCGTCCTTGTGCACATCGACGCCGGCGTCGTACAGCACCAGGTCGGGCTGGTACAGCGGCAGCAGGTAGTTCAGCGCGTCCTCGACCACCTTGAGGTAGGCGCTGTCGTGCATGCCGCGGGGCAGGGGGATGTCCCAGTCGCTCTGGGCCTTGCGTGCCGGGAAGTTCTGCTCGCAGTGCAGCGACACGGTGATCGCTTCCGGGGTGTCCTGGAGCATGCGCGCGGTACCGTCGCCCTGGTGCACGTCGCAGTCGAAGATCAGCACCCGGTGCACGCGACCGGCCTCCAGCAAATAACGGCTGATCACCGCCAGGTCGTTGAAGATGCAGAAGCCGGCCGGGTGGTCATAGTGGGCGTGATGGGTGCCGCCGGCCAGGTGGCAGGCGATGCCGTGTTGCAGCGCCTGCTCGGCGGTCAACAGCGAACCGCCCACGGCGCGCACGGTGCGCCGGGCCAGGGCTTCGCTCCAGGGCAGGCCGAGGCGGCGCTGGTCCTCGCGGGACAGATCGCCGTTCATGTAGCGCTCGATGTAGTCGCGGTCATGGGCCAGGGCGAGGATGTCGTTGGGGCAGATCTCCGGGCGCAGCAAGGCGGCGTCGGTGGTCAGGCCGCTGTCCACCAAGTGGTCGCGCAACAGGCGGAACTTGTCCATCGGGAAGCGATGGTCCGGCGGGAACTCCGGGCTGTAGTCGTCGTGGTAGATCAGCGGCAGGGGCATGGTGTCGACGCGATGGGGGGCGAGCACCGATCTTGCCAGCTTTGGTGGCTCCGATGCCAACCGAATCTGGGCCTGCTATTCGCTCATTGACCTGCCGATGCCAGCACCCTCTGCCAGTCCGGCTCGTTCATCCGCCCGAGGATCCGCGCCTTGCCGTTGCCATCCACCGACACGAACAGCGCACTGACGTAGCCGCTCTCCCGTTCGCCGCCCGGTACATGCTGCTGGCGCGCGAAGTGATCGATGCAACCGTTGTGAGTCACCAGCACCAGGTTGTGCCCGGGCCGTTTGCGGGCCATGGCCTCGGCCGGGAACCGGTGCTCGCAGCGCTCCAGCCAGTCTTCGCTGGTCACGGCCTGGCCGAGGATGAAGTGCGCGGTCTGGCGGGTGCGCAGCTTCGGGCTGCTAAGCAGGTCGGCGCCGGCCAACCCCAGTTGCTGCAGGCCCTGGCCGACCCGTTGCGCCGCCTGGCTGCCGGACACGGTGATGCCGGTCGGATCGTCCAGGCACGGCCCCGGGGCACTGTCGCAGCGTTCGGCGTGGCGGATCATCACGATCACCGCACCTTCCTTCCAATCCTGCAGCAGGCCGCTGTCGCTCAACTGTTGCTCGTTGCCAAGGTTCACGATGTGCGTCCTCGTCGCTAGCCAGGTGCTGGCCCCGGCCAGTGCCAGGAGCAGGCCGATGGCGGCGCCGACCGCGGTGCGCGAGCGGCGGCGTTTGCGGGGGGCCAGCAGGGCCGGATTGTGCAGGGTGTTGCTGGGGTGCATGCGTCACTCCGATGGCAATGCGGCGTCGACGAAGGCCGCGGTATGTGCCGGCATTGTGCGAAGCGGCCTGTCGGGGGGCGGTGAAACCGATGTGAAAAAAGCATCGGTTGACTGATGCGCGCGGCCTACGCTGTACACTGCCAGACCGTGATTTCGGAGCCGTGCCCATGACCCCCCTTCTCGAACTGGAAAGTCCGCGCCTGGTGTTGCGCCAATGGCAGGACGACGACCTGCGCGAGTTCGCCGCCCTGTGCGCCGACCCGCAGGTGATGCGCTACTTCCCCGCGCCGATGACCCGGGTCGAGGCGGCGGCGCTGATTGGCCGGATCCGTGGCCATTTCAACGAGTACGGCTTTGGCCTGTGGGCCCTGGAGCGCAAGGACAGCGGCGCCTTCATCGGCATGACCGGCCTGCTCCACGTCAACTTCGACGCCCCGTTCGGCCCGGCGGTCGAGATCGGCTGGCGCCTGGCCCGCCGCCACTGGGGGCTGGGCTTCGCCAGCGAGGCGGCCTGGGCCTGCCTGCGCTGTGCCTTCGCCCAACTGCACCTGGACGAAGTGGTGTCGTTCACCACCGAGGGCAACCTGCCGTCGCAGAAAGTGATGCAAGCCATTGGCATGGTCCAGGACCTGGCGGGCAGCTTCGAGCATCCGCGCCTGCCTGTCGGCGATCCACTGCGCCCCCATGTGCTGTACCGCATCGACCGTGATCGCTGGCAACAGAACCTGCGCGGCTGAATAGGTCGCCATTCGTACGACGGGACGAACGGCAAAACCCTGTATCATTCGCCGGTACAACCGCGCCGTATTGCCTTGCCAGGAGAACCCCATGAGCCACGTACTCGACGATCTGGTCGACTTGCTGAGCCTCGAGTCCATCGAGGAGAACCTGTTCCGCGGACGCAGCCAGGACCTGGGCTTCCGCCAGCTGTACGGTGGCCAGGTGCTTGGCCAGTCGCTGTCGGCGGCCAGCCAGACGGTCGAGGATGCCCGCCATGTGCATTCGCTGCACGGTTACTTCCTGCGCCCGGGCGACGCCAGCATGCCGGTGGTCTATTCGGTGGACCGTGTGCGCGACGGCGGCAGCTTCAGCACCCGGCGGGTCACGGCGATCCAGAAGGGCCAGCCGATCTTCACCTGCAGCGCGTCGTTCCAGTACGACGAGGAGGGTTTCGAGCATCAGGCGCAGATGCCGGACGTTGTCGGCCCGGAAAACCTGCCCAGCGAAGTCGAGCTGGCCAGCGCCATGGCCGACAAGCTGCCCGAGCGCATCCGCGAAAAGGTGCTGTGCGCCAAGCCCATCGAGATTCGCCCGGTCACCGAGCGCGATCCGTTCGATCCCGAGCCCGGCGAGCCGATCAAGTACGCCTGGTTCCGTGCCGACGGCAACCTCCCGGACATCCCGGCGCTGCACAAGTACCTGCTGGCCTACGCCTCGGACTTCGGCCTGCTGACCACCTCCCTGCTGCCCCATGGCAAGTCGGTGTGGCGCAAGGACATGCAGATCGCCAGCCTCGACCATTCGCTGTGGTTCCACCGCAACCTGCGCGCCGACGAGTGGCTGCTGTACGCCACCGACAGCCCTTGGGCCGGCAATGCCCGTGGCTTCTGCCGTGGCAGCATCTTCAACCGCGCCGGGCAACTGGTGGCCTCGTCCACCCAGGAGGGCCTGATCCGCCATCGCAAGGACTGGGCATGAGCCTCGGGGATATTCGCCACTGGGTGTTCGACATGGATGGCACGCTGACGGTCGCCGTGCATGACTTCGCGGCCATCCGCGAGGCGCTCGACATTCCGTCCGACCACGACATCCTCACCCACCTGGCCGCCTTGCCGGCGGAGGAGGCGGCGGCCAAGCATGCCTGGCTGCTGGAGCACGAACGCGACCTGGCGATCGCCTCCAAGGCCGCGGACGGCGCGGTGGAGTTGGTGCGTGAGCTGGCCGGGCGTGACTGCCGGCTGGCCATCCTCACCCGCAACGCCCGCGAACTGGCCCATGTCACCCTCGAGGCCATCGGCCTGGCTGACTGCTTCCCGGTCGAGCATATTCTGGGGCGCGACGAGGCGGCGCCCAAGCCCAGCCCTGACGGGCTGCTGCAGATCGCCAGGGCCTGGGGCGTGAGCCCCGCTGAGATGGTGATGGTCGGTGACTACCGCTTCGACCTGGACTGCGGCCGGGCCGCAGGCACCCGCACCGTATTGGTCAACCTGCCGGACAACCCATGGCCGCAGTTGGCCGACTGGCATGCGGCCGATTGCCGGGTGCTGAGGGCGTTGCTCGGCTGACATCCCTCATGCCATGCGCGATCCCTCTGAGCGGCCTTGTGCCGCGAAAGGGCTAAGCTGCACTGCACCTTTTGCCACGATGGAGGCCTCACCCATGAACACCAAGGCCCTTTATGTCCTGCCCGGCGGCGGCTACGACAAGGTCCAGGTCGGCACTTGCGAAACCGCCGCGCCCAAGGCCGGCCAGATCACCGTCCGCCTGCATGCCAGCTCCCTCAACTATCACGATTTCGCCGTGGTCAGCGGCATGTGGGGGCCGAGCGAGCGGCGCATCCCCATGGCTGACGGTGCCGGCGAAGTGGTCGCGGTGGGCGCCGGGGTCAGCGAGTTCCAGGTCGGCGATGCGGTGGTCAGCACCTTCTTCCCCGACTGGCTCGATGGTCAGGCCCTGGTCGAGGGTTTTGCCAGCGTGCCGGGCGACGGCATCGACGGCTATGCCCGTGAACAGGTGACCGCCCGGGCCAGCTCCTTCACCCTTGCGCCCAGGGGCTACAGCCATGCCGAGTCGGCGACCCTGACCACCGCCGGCCTCACCGCCTGGCGCGCCCTGATGGGCGATGACCACCTCAAGCCCGGCGACAGCGTGCTGGTGCAGGGTACCGGCGGCGTGTCGATCTTCGCCCTGCAATTCGCCAAGCTGGCCGGCGCCATGGTGATCGCCACCTCGTCCAGCGATGCCAAGCTGGAGCGTCTCAAGGCGCTGGGAGCGGATCACCTGATCAACTACAAGACCACGCCCGCCTGGGGCGAGAAGGTTCGTGCGCTGACCGGCGGACGCGGTGTGGACCATGTGATCGAAGTCGGTGGCCCGGCCACGCTGGAGCAGTCGATGGTTGCCGCCCGGATCGGCGGGCATGTGTCGCTGATCGGCATCCTCACCGGCGTGGCCGGGCAGTTGCCGCTGGTGCAGGCGCTGGTGCGGCAGATTCGCCTGCAGGGCGTGCTGGTAGGCAGCCGCGCTCAGCAGCAGGCGATGGTTCGCGCTATCGACGCCAATGGCCTGCGGCCGGTGGTGGACAAGCATTTCGAGCTGGAGCAGATGGTCGAGGCCTTCAAATACCAGGAGAGCAACAAGCATTTTGGCAAGATTTGCCTGACCTGGTGACGCTCTCCCCAAGGTGTTGTGGCGAGCAAGCGCTGGTTTGGTGTGGGGGCGACGGCGCGCCGATGCTCCCACGCAGCCCCAGTACCCATTCAGGTGTGGGACAGCAGCGGAAACATCAGCACCTGTCCATCGACATTGGTTTGCGATGCACCCCAGACGAACAGTGCATCATCGTTATCCACAACCCGCGCCGCGAAGCCCTCGCTGCTCAGCGGCGCAAACCCCAGCAGCACCTCCCGGGTCGTTGCCCTGACCAGTTCGGACACCACATCGGCCAGCACCAGTTCGCGCTCGCAGAATACATCCACCAGCACCATCCGCTCGCCGTCGTGCTCCACCACCACGTATGCCTCGTGTCTTGAGGAATGGAACAAGGCTTCTCGGTAGGGGCCGTCACAGTAGAACATTGTCAACGGTACATTCGGCACAAGGCTCAACCGTGCCTGTGGGCAACTCTTCATTACCGCTGCCATGAAGTGTTCACGTTGTGTGCTGTCGCCAAGATCCACAGGATGGAACGTGCTGACTTCAGGGGGCGTCGACCTGGCTTGGAAATATTCGTGTTCGATCACCCGGCGGAAGCCGAACCGTGGATAGAGATCCAGCACGGTGCTATTGGCGAACAGGTACAACAGGTCACATTTACCTGCCCAGCGCTCTACAAGCACTTCCATCAGGTAGCGGCTGTAGCCACGGCCTCGTGCCGCAGGCGCTGTCATCACCGTGCCGATCTGGACACAACGCAGAGGCTGGCCATCGAGGGTGAAGTCGAGCAGGTTGGCCGAGGCGTTGGCCAGCATTTTCCCGCTGCGAACCAGTGAGCACGGCTGGTTGTCTTCTTGCCAGAAGCCAGCCTGGTACCAGTCTTCGAAGTCGAAGCCGTAGGTCTGGCGGGTGAGGGCATTGAGTTCGGCGCGCAGGTGCGGGTCGTCGCGATAGTGCTCGACTTGCGCGAGGGAGGGGTCGTCGGCGAGGAGTGCCATGGCGTTCATACCTGTCCGTAATTTGAGGGTGAACGTTAACCGTTGCGCGGATGAAAAGTTGTAAGGGTTTGTGCCATCGCGGTCGGGGGCAGGCGCAGAAAGGTGGCCGCCCACACCGGTCAGGCGGTGGTCTCTGTTTACACCGCAGTTTCACTCCCTGCATACACCACCACCGCCGCCCGCAACTTGCGCCCGCCGAACAGGCTCATGCGCTGGAACGCCTGGTGGCTGACCGGCAGGTGCTGGCAGTCCAGGGCCTGGCGGTGACGAGCGTGGTCGGTGTCGGGATCGTGCAGGTAGACGAAGTCGTCGTCGCAGGCGGTGACCAGCACCCAGTGCGGTGCCTTGCTGCCGGTCAGCCGGTAGTTGCTGATCAGCACCAGCGCCAGGCCGCCTTCGGCCAGCACCCGAGGCAGGTTGGGCGCCTGCCGCGCGATGACCACGTCGCTGTCCTGCAACTCGGCGCAGAAGTCCTCATGGACCAGGCGCATGACCTCCTTCTTGCCGGGCTGGCGCACACCGTCGAGAAACAGCGGCCCTTCGGTATTGAGCAGCAGCCGTACGCGAAAGCCCCGGCGCCAGGCGGCCAGGGCCAGGCCATGGGGGCTGCAACCGCCGTGACCGGAGGTCATGAACACGGTGGTCGCCTCGCGCCACAGGCGCAGTTCCTCGCGCCGGCTTGGCGGGCGCAGCGGTTGCAGGGCGGCCATGGCCATCAGCAGGCAGGCCGGGCCGCAGGTGAAGTCGGTGGTCTGGGCGTAGTAGGGGACCAAGCGCGTCTCGCCCGTCGGGTGCTGGAGGATGCGCTTCTCGTAACGCAGGGCGCTGGTGTGGTCCTCGTAGTAGTCATCGACCTGGGCAAAGCGGCGATAGCCATGGCGTTCATACAGGGCGATGGCCTTGGGGTTGTCGGTGCGTACCTCAAGACGCAGGTAGGCGCGGTCGTGCTCCAGGGCGCAGCGCTCGGCCTGTTCCAGCAGTCGGGCACCAAGGCCACGGCCACGCGCCTGTTCGGCAATGGCGATGGAATACAGCCGGGCCAGCGAGGTGCCACGGTGGAAGAGTAACAGCGCATAACCCATCAGCTGGCCGTCGCGTTGCGCCACCAGCAGGCTGGCGTTGGCGTGGGACAGCATCCAGCGAAAGCTGCGCGGGGTCAGCCGGTCGAGCGCGAAGCACTGGTTCTCCAGCGCCAGCAGGGCCGGCAGGTCGTCAACAGTTGCCAGGCGAAATTCGATGTGCATAGGGCCGCCGTAAAAGTTGCGTAATGAAACGGGACATTCGAAAAACTTCGTGCTTAATAGAAACCGTGTCTACCCAACACAGGGCTTCAAATATGTCATCGTTTCAGGAACCCTTACCTGGCTGGCCCGGGGAAAGTTCACACTCACGTACGGCTGGTGTTATTTATCCACTGACCCTGGATAATAAGTCAAGTCAGCTGGTTATCATCGTGGAGCGGCGTGAGGACTGGGCTTCGTACCTGCCCAGCGAGGATGTCGTGACGGCCCAGGAATACCTGGAGGCGCCACGCGAAGCCGATAACGGCAAGCGTGTCCAGGTAATAAACCTATGTCGTAATTATAAGTATCTAGGCCACGGTTATTATTGTTCGTTGTTGGCCGAGGCGCGCGGACACAAAGTCATTCCTTCGGTCAGAAGTATCAGTGAATTGACCCGCAAGTCGTTATATGGATTGGCCCTGGACGACATGGCGCGCAGCTTGGAAAGTGCCCTGGCCAATCACCCCTACGGCGAAACCGAAGGGTTCACCCTGACCCTGTATTTCGGCCGTACCGATCTGGAACCGCTGCAAGACATTGCCCGCCAGCTGTTCGAAAGCTTCCCGTGCCCGATCCTGCTGGTGGAGTTCCGCAAGACCAGCACCTGGCATATCGCCGGGGTCAAGGTCGGCGCGCTGCACAAGTTGCGTGAAGACCAGCAGGACCCCTTCGCCAATGCCCTCGATGGCTTCAGCCGGCGGATCTGGCGTCAACCGCGCTCGCGGCGGGTGGCGCGCTACGACCTGGCGATCCTCCACGACCCTGATGAGGCGCTGCCGCCGTCGAACCCCAAGGCGCTGGAGCACTTCATTCGCGCCGGTCGCCAGCTCGGGGTCGACGTCGAGCTGATCGGCAAGAAGGACTACGCCCGCCTGGCCGAATACGACGCGCTGCTGATCCGCGAGACCACCAGTGTCGACAGCCACACCTACCGTTTTGCCAAGAAAGCCGAGAGCGAAGGGCTGGTGGTGATGGACGACCCGGCGTCGATCCTGCGCTGCACCAACAAGGTCTACCTGACCGACCTGTTGCGCAGTCATCGCCTGGCCATGCCGGCCAGCGAAATCCTCTACCGCGACAACCCCCAGGCGCTGGAAGGTATTGGCGAGCGGCTGGGCTTTCCTCTGGTGCTGAAGATCCCTGACGGCTGTTTCTCCCGGGGCGTGATCAAGGTCAAGGACGCCGCCGAACTCCAGGCCGCCACCGCCGAACTGTTCGAGCACTCGGTGCTGCTACTGGCCCAGGAATACCTCTACACCGAATACGACTGGCGCATCGGCGTGCTCAACCGCAAGCCAATCTTCGCCTGCCAGTACTTCATGTCCAAGGGCCACTGGCAGATCTTCAACCACCAGGCCCAGCGCGACGAGGTCAACGGCGAGTGCCGCACACTGGCCGTGCACGAGGTACCGCGCGCGGTGGTGGAACTGGCGGTGAAGGCCGCGAACCTGATAGGCGATGGCCTGTACGGCGTCGACCTCAAGCAGGTCGGCGACCGGGTGGTGGTGATCGAGGTCAACGACAACCCCAACCTCGACGCCGGCATCGAGGACGCCTATCTGCACGACGACCTCTACACCCTGGTGCTGGAGGAATTCATCCGCCGCCTGGAGCAGAAGCGCCGGGGGCAAGCCTGGTAACGAGGTGCTGGCATGATCGAAAGCTACAGCCTGGCCCATGGTCAGTTGCGCAAGCGCGAGGGGCTCGATTGCGAGGTGCTGCTGTTCGTCGAACCGGACAGTGCCGAGCGTGAACTGTTGCAGGCCTGGTTCCACCTGGATGCCCATGCCCTGGCTTCGGCACTCGACCCGGACGAGGTGTCACGCATCGAACTGCACCGCGATGGCCTGTTCCTGATCTGGAAACGTCCGCAGAGCTACACCGGGGGAGACAGCTTCGCCTTCCAGGTGTCCTCGTTCGGCATGCTGATGGTCGACGGCCACCTGGTGCTGATCGCCCCGGATGCCTCCCTGCTCGACGGCCTCGGGCAGCGCCATGCGCTGCACGATCCGATGGATGTGCTGCTGGCCATCCTGCTGGACAACCTGCATCACTACCTGGGGCACCTGAAGGTGATCAAGATGGTCGCCCGCGAACTGCAGCAACGTTTCGAGCAGTCGCTGGAGAACCACCACCTGATGCAGATGTTCAACCTCAGCGAGAGCCTGATCCACTACATCAACGCCATCCACAGCAATGGCGCGGTGCTCTCGCGGCTGCGCGTCCATGGCGAGAAGCGCCATTTCAAGCCCGAGGTGCTGGCGCTGATCGACGACCTGGTCATCGAGAACGACCAGTGCCACAAGCAGGCCGAGATCTACTCGACGGTGTTCGCCGGCTTGATGGACGCCCGCGGCAACCTGGCCAACAACGCGATGAACGACACCTTGCGCAAGCTCACCCTGATCAACGTGGTATTCCTGCCGCTGAACCTGATCGCCAGCGTTGGCGGCATGTCCGAGTTCAGCATGATGACCGCGGGCGTGCCGTGGTGGCTGGCCTATGCCTTGTTGGTGCTGGGGATGCTGTTGCTGGGCATGCTCATGGTGCTGGCACTCCAGCGCCTGGCCCGAGGGCGTCGCCCTGTCGCGTCCCCTGCGCAAACCGAGCGCCCTGCTGTGCGGCCCACCCCTTCATTCCCTGGAATCGCCAGTTGGAGAACACCATGAGCAATCTGCAGATCGGCCTGATGATCGTCACGGTGATCGTGGTGTTCGCGGTGGTGAACTTCTACTGGCACTACCGGCGTGACCGCGACTGACGCAAACAGGCACGTCCGGGGGCTTGACTGACGTGCGTGGGCACGCGGTGTCGTGATCGAACAGTTGTCTGACGTTTTCGAGCATTTTGCTCGCGCCGCGCCCGGCTTAAAGTGAAGCCCGCATCCCCACGGTGCGTTGCCCGGGCGCGTGAGAAGGCCGTAACAGAGCGTGCGCAACGTACTCCGCCCTTTGCCGAGGAGACCGTTTCGCCTGCCCCTGCCCGTCCCTTCCTTGTGTCAGCAAAAAGAGAACAAGACCAATGAACACCGTGGGAACTGATGGCAACCTTGCTCAAGGTTTCAAGCCACGTCACGTAACGATGCTGTCCATCGCCGGCATCATCGGCGCGGGGCTCTTCGTCGGCTCCGGGCACGCCATCGCGGCGGCCGGCCCGGCCACCATCCTCTCCTATTTCGTGGCCGGCACCCTGGTGGTGCTGGTCATGCGCATGCTCGGCGAAATGGCCGTGGCCCACCCCGACACCGGCTCGTTTTCCACCTACGCCGACCAGGCCATCGGTCGTTGGGCGGGCTACACCATCGGCTGGTTGTACTGGTGGTTCTGGGTGCTGGTGATCCCCATCGAGGCGCTGGCCGCCGGGCATGTGCTCAACGCCTGGTTCCCCCAGGTGGACAGCTGGATCTTCGCCCTGGCCTCGGTGCTGCTGCTGGCCTGCACCAACCTGTTCAGCGTGGCCAAGTACGGTGAGTTCGAGTTCTGGTTCGCCATTCTCAAGGTCACCGCCATTCTCGGCTTCATCGGCCTGGGCTTCGCCGCGCTGCTGGGCTGGTTGCCGGAGCGCGAGGTCAGTGGGCTGAGCACGCTGATGGACGAGCATGGCGGCTTCGCGCCCAAGGGCTGGTCCGCGGTGGTCGGCGCCTTCATCACCGTGATGTTCAGCTTCATCGGCACCGAGGCGGTGACCATCGCCGCCTCCGAGTCCAGCGACCCGGCACGCAACATCGCCAAGGCCACCCGTTCGGTGATCTGGCGTATCAGTACGTTCTATATATTGTCGATCTTCGTGATTATCTCGGTGGTGCCGTGGAATGACCCGCAACTGGCGGTAGTGGGTTCCTACCAGCGTGCGCTGGAAATCATGAACATCCCCAACGCGGCGCTGATGGTCGACATCGTGGTGTTGATCGCGGTGACCAGCTGCATGAACTCATCGATCTATATCGCTTCGCGGATGATGTACTCGCTGGCCAAGCGTGGCGATGCCCCGGCCTTGCTGAAGCACACGTCCAAGGTGGGGGTACCGCGCGCCGCGGTATTCGGCAGCACCCTGATCGGCGCAGCCATCGCCATCCTCAACTACTTTGCACCCAAGGGCGTGTTCGAGTTCCTGCTCGCCAGCTCCGGCGCCATCGCGCTGCTGGTGTACCTGGTGATCGCCATTTCGCAACTGCGCATGCGTGGTCGGCTGGAGCGCGAGAACGCCAACCTCAAGTTCCGCATGTGGCTGTTCCCCTGGCTGACCTGGGCGGTGATCCTGTTCATCAGCGGTGCCCTGGCCGTGATGATGCTCACCGAGGAGCACCGCGCCGAGGTGACCGCCACCTTGAGCCTGGCGATCGTGATCTCGTTCCTGGGGATCGTCACCACCCGTGGACATTCCCGCAGGGCCGTGGGGGCGCGTTCGCTGGGTTGAGGTCATTGCGACGGCGCTGGCCGCCACTCGGAGGATTTGCCGGATCCTTCGAGTGGCCCGGTTCTTCATCCAGGTGATGTATCCGTGCCATCATTTTTTGCCTTACACTCCCGGCAACCAGCTCGCAAGGGAGTGCGCAACATGCTTCGCGGTATCCGTCTGGCTTTGACCCTGTGTGTGTTGCACCTGCCGCTGGCGCATGCCGGCGAGTCGCCTGCCGACCCCTTGCTCGACACCTCCGCCAGCGGCAGCGCCGAACAGAATCCCCGTGGCGTGCTGCGGGCCCGTGACCAAGCCGTGTTGTCCAGTGAACTGGCCGGGCGCATCGTCGAAATGCCCTTCGCCGATGGCCAGGACTTCAAAAAGGGCAGCACCCTGGCCCGCTTCGATTGCAGCGCCTATCAAGCCCAGCTCAATGCCGCCCAGGCCGCCGTGCGTGCCGCCAGTGAGGAACTCAGGCACAACCGCCAGTTGGCTGCCCTGAAGTCAGTCGGCCAGTTCGAGGTGTCGCTGGCCGAGGCCAAGCAGGCCCAGGCCCAGGCCGAAGCCCAGGTGTACCAGGTGCAGATCAAACGCTGTGTGATCAGCGCGCCTTTCGACGGGCGGGTGGTGCAGCGCCGAGCCCAGCCCCATGAAAGCGTGCCCAGCGGTGCGCCGTTGATCGAGGTGGTGGACAACCGCTCGCTGGAAATCCACCTGCTGGTACCCTCACGCTGGTTGGGGCGGCTCAAGCCCGGTCAGCCGTTCGAATTCGTTCCGGATGAAACCGGCAGGCCGCTGCAGGCACAGGTCAAGCGTGTCGGCGCGCGAATCGACGAAGGCAGCCAGACCCTGCAACTGATCGGTGAACTGCCCAGCGACAGCCAAGGGCTGCTGGCCGGCATGAGCGGTACCGCCCACTTCGCGCAACAGCCATGACCGCCGCTGCCGCAGGTGTGGCCGAGCATGCCTTCGCCCACTTTCTCGGTTTGCAGCGCCAGGCGCGCCAGGCCGCCAGCACCGAGCAGTTGGCTTACAGCATGGTCAATGACGGCCAGGCGTTGTTCGGCTTTCGTCATGCCGCGCTGCTGATCGCTGGCAAGGTTCGGGCGCTGACCGGCATAAGCGTGGTGGAGCCCCATGCGCCGTTCGTGGCGTTCGTCGAGCGCGCCGCTCACCGCTTGCAAAGGGCTGGATTGGCCGCTCAGGCCGCCGTGGTAGACCCGGCCAGGCTGGATGACCAGGCACTGGCCGACTGGCAATCATTGTCGGCCGCTCATGCCTATTGGTTGCCGCTGCTCGACCGCAAGGGCGACGTGTTCGGTGGCCTGTGGCTGGCCCGTGATCAAGCCTTCACCCCCGCCGAGCAGGCCCTGCTCAACCAGTTGGGCGATACCTACGCCCATGCCTGGCTGGCCCTGCACCCGGTCCGTCCCTGGCGCCTGCGCTGGCCACGGCGGCGTCTGCTGACGGTGGCCGCAGCACTGTTGCTGGTATTGCTGGTGCCGGTGCGCCAGTCGGTGCTGGCACCGGCCGAGGTCGTGCCACGGGCGGGACGGGTGGTCGCCGCGCCGCTGGACGGGGTGATCGCCGAATTTCTGGTCAAGCCCAACCAGACGGTCGCCGTTGGCGACGTGCTGGTGCGCTTCGATGCCACCACGCTCAAGGCCCAGGCCGACGTCGCCGGGCGCGCCCTCGGCGTGGCCGAGGCCGAGCTCAAAGCCAGCACCCAGCGCGCCTTCAGCGACGCCGAGTCCAATGCACGCCTCGATCTGCTGGCTGCTCGTGTGGAGCAGAAGCGTGCCGAGCTGGATTACGCCCGCCAGCTCCTCGGCCGCAGCGAGATCCGCGCCGAGCGCGCGGGGATTGCGGTGTTCGCCGATGCCGAGCGCTGGACTGGCAAGCCGGTGCAGACCGGCGAGCGCCTGATGCAACTGGCTGATCCACAGCAGGCCGAGCTGCGCCTGGAGCTGCCGGTGGGCGATGCCATCGCCTTGCAGCCTGGCGCCGAGGTGGCGCTGTTTCTCGACAGCGATCCGCTGCATCGCCATGGTGCTCGCCTGCAGCGCGCCGCCTACGAGGCCCAGGTGACTGCCGCCGGGCAGCTCGCCTACCGGCTCGACGCCGGTTTCGAGGAGGCGCCACCGCGGATCGGCCTGCGCGGGACCGCCAAGCTGTATGGCGAGCGCGCGCCGCTGGTCTACTACCTGCTGCGTCGACCACTGGCGGCATTGCGCCAGGGGCTCGGGCTATGAACCTGCCGCCGCTGCGGGCCGACCTGCAACTGTCCGCGGCGGCGCCCGGCCACGATGGCGCGCCCCAGTGGACCCTCGCCGACCCGTTGCGCGGGCGCTACTTCAAACTCGGTGCCATTGCCGTGCGGTTGCTGCAACACTGGCGTCTGGGCGACCCGCAGCATGTGCTGGCGGCGGCCAATGCCGAACCCGGCCTGGCCGTCGACCAGCAGGCGCTGGAAGAACTGTTGCTGTTCCTCGGCCAGCACGATCTGATCAGCGCCGAGGACGCCCGCCAGCGCGACAGCTATGCGACCAAGGCCGCCGCGACCCGCCAGAGCCTGTGGACGCGCGTGCTGCACCAGTACCTGTTCTTCCGGATTCCGTTGTGGCGTCCGGATGCTTTCCTCAATCGTGCCTGGCCGGTACTCGAACGTCACGGCGGCTGGATGGTGCGCGTGGCCCTGCCGCTGCTGCTGGCGTTGGGCGTGTTCCTGGTGGCGCGCGACTGGTCGCGCTTCATCGCCACCTTCCCGCACCTGTTCAGCCTGGGCGGCATCCTCGCATTCGGCGTGGCGCTGGGGTTCGCCAAGCTCTGCCACGAGTTCGGCCATGCATTCATGGCCAAGCGTGCCGGCTGCCGGGTGCAGAGCATGGGGCTGGCGTTCATGGTGCTGCTGCCGATGTTCTATACCGATGTCAGCGATGCCTGGCGGGTGCGTGACCGCCGCTCGCGGCTGCTGATCGACGCCGGCGGGGTGTTCGCCGAGCTGGTGCTGGCGGTTTTGGCGCTGCTGGCCTGGTCGCTGTTGCCCGATGGCCCGGCGCGCACGGCGGCATTCATGCTGGCCAGTGCCACCTGGATCACCACCTTGCTGGTCAACCTCAACCCGTTCATGCGCTTCGATGGCTACTTCCTGGTCAGTGACCTGTGGGGTGTCGAGAACCTGCAGCAGCGCGCCTTCGCCCTGTGTCGCTGGTGTCTGCGCGAGGCCCTGTTCGGCTATGGCGAGCCGGCTCCAGAAGCCTGGCCGCCGGTGATGCGCCGGCGATTGCTGGTCTGGGGGTATGGCGCCTGGCTATGGCGCGCGGTGTTGTTCTTCGGTATCGCCCTGGCGGTGTATCACCTGTTCTTCAAGGTGTTGGGCATCTTCCTGATGTTGGTGGAACTGGTGTGGTTCATCGGCCTGCCGGTGTGGAAGGAGCTGCAGCAGTGGTGGCTGCGCCGTGGTCAGGCGGCGCCGGGCAAGACCTTGCGGGTCGCAGCCGCGCTGGCGCTGCTGTTGGCCGTGCTGGTGGTGCCCTGGCGCGGCGCGGTGGACGTGCCGGCGATGCTCGAGGCGTCCCGGGTCAACGCCTTGCACGCGCCCGTGGCGGCTCGGGTGAAGCGTCTGCCGGTGCAAGAAGGGCAGGTAGTCGCCCAAGGTGAACTGCTGGTGGAACTGGAGTCGCCCGACCTGGCTTCGCGCCAGTCCATTGTGCGTCGCGAGATCGACATCCTGCAGTTGCTCTTGCGGCGTCAGGCCGGCCGCAGCGAGACGGCGGGCGATACCGGTGTGCTCGAGCAGCAGCTGGCCGAGGCCGTGGCCGAATATCGGGGGCTGGCGGCCCAGCGTGAACGCCTGCAACTGCGGGCGCCGCGTGCGGGGGTACTGCGTGACCTGCCGGCCGATCTGGCCCCAGGACAATGGGTCAGCCCGGCACAGACACTCGGCCGTTTGGTCGAGCCAGGCCTGCGCCTGCGGGGCTATCTGGCCGAGGCCGACCTGTGGCGCGTGGCGGTTGGCAGCGAGGGACGCTTCATCGCCGATGACCCGGGGCGGCCGGCGTTGCCGGTGCGCGTCGAGCAGGTCGATGCCACCGGCGTGGCGGTGCTGGAGCTCGAGGCGCTGGCGTCCGATCGCCATGGGCCGGTGGCCGTGCGTCGCGATGCCCAGCAGCGCGCGGAGCCGGTGCAGGCACAATACGGCGTACGCCTGAGCCCGCTGGCCGAGATGCCCGACGTGAACCAGCCACTGCGCGGGGTGGTGGTGCTCGATGGGGCCCGGGAGTCGCTGCTGGGCAGCGCCTGGCGTCGGCTGGCGGCATTGGGCGTGCGCGAGAGCGGTTTCTAGTAAGCATTCACTACGAGGGCGCTGCATGAGTGAGGTCACGTTGCCGCGTTGTTCCCGACTGGCTTTGGCCACGGACTTGCCGGCATTGCTGCAGGCATTGGCCCGGGTACGGGCCGAGGCCTGGCAGGCGCATTTCAACAGGGGGTATCACGAGGGTGACTGGAGTGGTGTGGCCTTGGTCACCGCCGAGGATGCCTCGGTGCCACTGGCTCCTGGCCTGGGCGCTCCCAAAGACCTGATCTGGTGGCAGGGCGAAGCAGCCTGGCAAGCAGTGCTGGCGCCGTTCCAGTCCTCGCTGCGCGCCGCCCGCCTGCTGCGCCTGGGGGAAGGTGCCAGGATCCACGAGCACCGCGATCCCGACCTGGGGCGCCCCGGCGGCTGCCTGCGCCTGCACATTCCTTTGCTCAGCCCGCCCGGCGTTGAATTTCTGGTGGACGACCTGCAGGTGCCGATGTGCCCCGGCGAATGCTGGTTCATCGACCTGTCGCGACCTCACCGAGTCAACAACCCCGGGCCCGGCGAACGCATCCACCTGGTGCTCGACTGCACGCCAGCCCCTTGGCTGCTGGCACTGATCGAGGAGGGGCTGGCGCGCACGCCAACGTTGCAGGTGGGCAGGGCGGGGCAGGCATTCGAACGGTTCTGTCAGCAGGTGGCCGAGTCACCGGCGTTGGCCGCACGCCTGCAGGCACTTGAGGACCCTCGAGCATTCGTCGCCGAGGCCGTGCGATTGGGCGCCGAGCACGGGCAGTTGTTTTCCGACGCAGAGGTCTTGGCCGCCATGCGCCGGGGCAAACAGGCATGGAGCGATCAATGGCGCGTATGAACACTCCGCTGGACTTTCAGGGCTGGCTGCCCATTCGCCTCTGGCAAGGTGACGCCGGCTGGCGGGTGGACTGGTGCTGGTTTGGCGAGCGGCGCCTGAGCCGGCCATTCTTCCGCGACGATGTCGACCTGGCGCTGCGCCTGCCGTTCAACCAGGCGATGCGCCGCGAAACCGATGTCCAGGCGCTGCTCGACGGGTTTGCATGCAGTCCGGGCCTGAGCCCCACGGCCCTGGTGTTCCACGCTTCACGTTGTGGTTCGACCCTGGTCGCCCAGTTGCTGGCCAGCCAGCCCCGTAACATCGTGCTGTCCGAACCTGCGCCGCTGGACAACCTGCTGCGCGCCGCGCGCCAGGATCCAGCCGCCGCAAGCTGGCAAGCCGAGGCCCTGCGCGCACTGTGCTCGGCCTATGGCCAGCGCCGCCAGGGTGACGAGCAGCAACTGCTGATCAAGCTCGACGCCTGGAGCATCTTCGACGCACCGCTGCTGACGGCGCTGTATCCCGACGCGGCCCGGGTGTTCCTCTACCGCGACCCACTGGAAATCGTTGTCTCGCAACTGCGCCAGGCGGGCATGCACCGGGTGCCGGGGCTGCTCGGTGCTTCGGGCCTCGACAGCCTGCTGCCTGCCCCCCAAGCCATGGGCGCGGTGGAATACACCTGCCGGATGATTGGAGAAATTCTCGCGGCTGGCCTAACGTTGTGCGAACGCCACGGCGCCATCGCCGTGAACTACAGCGAATTGCCCGACGCCGTCTGGGGACGCCTCGGGCCACTGTTCGGCATCCAGCCAGGCGATGTGGCAGACCTGCGCGCCGTCGCGACCTTCGACGCCAAGCAGCCGGCCATGAACTTCAGCGCCGACAGCCAGCGCAAGCGCGAGGAGGCCGGCGACGAAACACGGGCTGCGGTCAGGCGTTGGGCCCAGGCGCCTTACAACGCGTTGGAATCCATACGGTTGCGAAACGTCTAGGAAATGGCGTCAAACTACCTCGAACGGGTGTTTGAGAAAAAAGTTGGAAAGACCCTGTTCGGGTAGTGGCTATTTGCCTTGCTCTTCGGCTACGCTGCTGCAGATTGTGTAGGACAATTCACTTGGATGTGCGCCCCTCACCATGGGGTAACCTTATGCAGGGAAGCCATACCCGATGTCCATTTCCGAGGTGAGCCTCCGTCCCGTCCTGGACGTCGACCGGGCGTTCCTACGCACCCTCTATGGCACCACCCGTGCCGCCGAAATGGCCCTGCTGCCGTGGCCCCAGGCCGCCATCGATGTGTTCCTCGACCAGCAGTTCCAAGCCCAGCACGACTATTACCAAGCCCAGTTCGCCGACGCCGACTTCTTCATCATCGAAGTGGCGGGCGAGCCCATTGGCCGCGTCTACCTGCACTGGACCGACAGCCACGTGCAGTTCATCGACATGGCCCTGTTGCCCGCCTGGTGCGGGCGCGGCATCGGCAGCCGGTTGCTCGTGCAGTGGCTGGCGCAAGCCGATGCCGATGGCCTCAGCGCCGGCCTGCATGTCACCCCTCATAACCCGGCCTTGCGGCTTTACCAGCGCTGCGGGTTCGAGGTGGTCGGCGAGACCGGCCTGTCCCTGAAGATGCGCCGAGCGGCGCTCACCACTGCCATTCGTGCCTGAAGGACCAGATCCATGCATGCCATGCCCACGTTCGACGCACTGCAACAGGCCACCGGCAGCCACTTCCAGCTGTGGGTCAGCGACGAGCAGGCGCTCGAGGCGCAGCTGCTGGCCGTGACCGAGGGCCAGGCCATGTCGCCGCGTCACCAGCGTTATGCGGCGGAATTCGCCCTGCCGGCCGGCACCGAGCTGCCGCAGGCGGTGTTCCGCCTGTCGCCGCCAGGCGAGCAAGGTTGGCTGCTGTTGATGACGCCGGTGAGCCCCGATGACGATGGGCGCCCGGTGCTGGAAGCGATTTTTCACGTAGACCGGCCGCTCTGAGGGCGTCCGCCACACGCGTCATGTCCGGCGGGCCATGGGGCCCGTCTTCGCAGTGTTGTCATAGGAGAGCAGCAAATGAGTGAGCCGTTCCTCGGTCAGATCACCTTGTTCGCAGGCAACTTCGCCCCTCGGGGCTGGGCCTTCTGCCAAGGTCAGCTTCTGAGCATCGCCCAGAACACCGCGTTGTTCTCGATTCTCGGGACGACCTACGGTGGCAATGGCCAGACCACTTTCGCACTGCCTGACCTGCGTGGCCGGGCGCCTATCCAGCAAGGGACGGGGCCGGGGTTGCCGAATGTCGTGCTAGGGGAGGTGGCAGGTGCCCCAACGGCCAGCCTGACGTCACTGAACATGGCCTCGCAACCCGTCATCATCCCGGCCAGCACGGTGTCGGTCGCCATCCCCGCAGCGGAAGGCGATGCTGACCTGCCCGCACCTTCGACCAGTGGCGTGCTGGCCAAGCCCAAGGACACCACGGGCTCCGGTGCTGCGATCGACATCTATGCCTCGACCGCCAGCGACACGACGCTCAAACCGTTCAACCTCACCATTCCGGCCAGCACCGGTGCGACCACGGGGCAAAGCCAGCCCTTCTCGATCCGAAACCCCTACCTGGGTATCAACTTCATCATTGCAGTGGAAGGGCTGTTCCCGTCCCGCAACTGAGGCCGGGTAGGCAACAAGCAGGGCTGCGGGGCGCACATCGGCGCCCCGTCGTCCGTTCAGGATTTTCCAACAAGGACAGGCCGTCCTCACCCGCAAGGGCGGCACGCACAACCAGCCCCAGGGCTGAGCGAGGGCATCATGGCATTCTGGAAACGCGGCAAGGACACCCACACACCCAACGTTTCCACGAGCCGCCCGAGCCTCATCCAGGCCCTGGAGCCGCGCATGATGTTCGACGCCTCGGTGGGCGTGGTCGCCGACCAGGGCGCCCAGGCGGTCGAAGCAGTCGCAGCCGCCAGCGTGGCCAAGGACACCAGCGCCGCGAGCGATGCGGCCAGCACCCGCGACAGCGCCACCCACGAGCCCGTCCACGAGGCGGCGCCCGCCACCGCGCCGGTCACGGCAGCTTCGGGCAACCACGAAGTAGTATTCGTCGACTCCGCCGTCAGCGACTACCAGAAGCTCATTGCCGGCCTGCCCGCCGGGGTCGAAGTGGTGGTGCTGGAGAACGGCAAGGATGGTTTCAAGCAGATCGCCGATTACCTCGATGGCCGCAACGACGTGACCTCGATCGATATCATCAGCCACGGTGACAAGGGCTATGTCTACCTGGCCGGCAACGCCATCTGGGCCAACCAGCTGGCCAGCCATGGCGCGGACCTTGCGCGTATTGGCAGCAGCCTGGCGCCGGGCGGTGACATCCGGTTCTTTGCCTGCAACACCGGGGCCGGCAGCGACGGCCAGCTGTTCGTCAACGAAGTGGCGCGGCTCAGCGGTGCGGATGTAGGCGCTTCGTCCGACGCCACCGGCAACCGCGCCGGCGAGGACTGGGCGCTGGAGACCGTCTCCGGGGTGGTGGCCACGGACGTCGGCGTGCAGCGTGGCAACCTGTCGGCTTTCAACACTTCGCTTGCGACCATCACCGTCACCACCACCGATGCGTCGGCCATCACCAACGATGGCCAGGTGTCCCTGGCCGAGGCCATCCAGGCCGCGAACACCGACACCTCGGTGGACGGCTCGGCCGCAGGCAGCGGCAGCGACATCATCGTGTTCCACCAGAACCTGAAAGGGCAGACCATCCGCTGGTCCTCGGCCACGGCACTGGCGGTGACCAGCAACATCACCATCAACGGAGATGTCGACGGTGACGGCAAGGGCGACATCATCTTGAGCGGCGACGTCAACAACAACGGTACCCGCGACCCCCTCGAAGCCTCGGGCCTGCAAAGCAACAGCGGTGGCGTGCTGACCGTGCGCAACCTGGATTTCCGTCATTTCTCCAGCAACATCGCTGGCGGCGCGATCCGCGCCAACGGCGGCTCAATCACCGTCGAGGACTCCAACTTCGAGAGCAACGCCGGCACGGTGATCAACTCGGCGACCACCGCAGGATCCACCGTGGTGGTGCGCAACACCACGATCCACGACAACAGCGCCAGCATTGTCGGCGGCACCGCCATGTCGACGCTCGTGCGCCTGGGCGGCGCCAACAACCACGTGCTGGAAAACGTCGCCATCTACAACAACACCGGCACCTACGGCGCCACCGGCACGGTGGCGGCCGGCTCGATCATCGTGCTGAGCAACAGCGGGGGCACGGTGCGCATCACCAACAGCACCATTGCCAACAACGTGTTCCTCAACACCAGTACCGGTAGCATCGCCTCGGGCGGCCTCGGCTGGGTCAGCGGCCAGGCCGGCACGGTGACGGTGCAGAACAGCATTTTCACCGGCAATACCGTGAACGGCACCCAGCTCGATGCGGCCACCAATGGTGGCGTTGGCGGCGGCTACACCAGCACCACCAACTTGATCGGTACCGCGGTCAACTTCGTCAACACCGCCACCGGTGACTACCGGTTGGCCAGCACCGCCAGCAACGCCATCGACCAGGGCACCCTCGCCGGCGCACCGCTCACCGACCTGCGCGGCTTCGACCGGCCCCGTGGCGGTGGCGTTGATATCGGCGCCTACGAGGTGCTGTATTCGGCGCCGCCGGTGGTCGACCTGGACACCGGCACCGGGGGCAACGACAGCACGGTCAACTTCACCGGCAGCCCGGTGGCCATCGTGCCGAACATCAGCCTCACCCAGACCGACGGCGACACCCAGGTCAGCGGTGCGACCTTGACCCTCGGTGGCGTGCTGGACGGCGGCAACGAAACCTTGTCGCTCAGCGCCGGGCAGATCGCCACCGCGGCCAGCTACGGCATCACCATCAGCGGCTCCGGCACCACGGTGCTGTCGCTCAGCGGTGTGGCCACCCTGGCCCAGTACCGCTCGATCCTCGCCGTGGTCGCCTACGGCAACAGCACCGGGGCATACACCAGCGGCACGCGCAGCGTGACGGTCAGCGTCAATGACGACATGGGCAGCACCACCCGCACCGCTTCGGTGGTGGTCCAGCCGCCCAATGCCGCCCCGGTGATCGCCAACCTCAACGGCGACAGTCAGACCTTCTCCCAAGGCGCAGGCTCGGTGCTGCTCGACAGCGGCGGCAATGCCACCGTCACCGACAGCGACTCGGTCGACTTCGCCGGCGGCAACCTGACCGTGGCGGTGAGCGCCAACGGCGTAGCCGGCGAAGATGTGCTGGGCATTCGCAACCAGGGCAATGGCGCCGGGCAGATCGGCGTCAGCGGCAACACGGTCAGCTACGGCGGCGTGGCCATCGGCACCTATACCGGAGGCACGGGGGGCGCAAACCTGGTGCTGACATTCAACGGCAATGCCACGGCGGCGGCGGTCCAGGCGGTGGTGCGCAACCTCACCTACGACAACAGCAATGCCGCCAACAGCATCGGCCAGGCCACCCGTACCTTGTCGGTCACGGTCAACGATGGCGACGGTGGCACTTCGAGCGCGGCATCGGTGTCGGTGGCCATCCACGAGACCGTCCCGCCCACCGCCACCATCACACTCAGCGACACGGCCCTCAAAGTGGGCGAGACCGCGACGGTGACGATCACCTTCAGCGAGGTGGTGACCGGCTTCACCAATGCCGACCTGACGGTGGCCAACGGCACCTTGAGCGCGGTGTCCAGCAGCGATGGCGGCAAGACCTGGACCGCCACCTTCACCCCGACCAACAACCTCACCAATGCCAGCAACGTCATCACCCTGAACAACGCGGGCGTCACCGATCTGGCCGGCAATGCTGGCGCCGGCACCACCAGCTCGGCCAACTACAGCATCGATACCATGCGCCCGACCGCGACCATCGTGGTCACCGACAGCAACCTGACCATCGGTGAAACCTCGCTGGTGACCATCACCTTCAGCGAGGCGGTGACCGGCTTCACCAATGCCGACCTGAACGTGGCCAATGGCACCTTGAGCGCGGTGTCCAGCAGTGATGGCGGCATCACCTGGACGGCGACGTTTACCCCGACCAGCGCCATCACCGACGCGACCAACCTCATCACCCTGGACAACACCGGCGTGACCGACCTGGCGGGTAACGCCGGCAGCGGCACCACCAACTCGAACAACTATGCCATCGATACCGTGCGCCCGAGTGCGACCATCGTGGTGGCCGACAGCAGCCTGAGGATCGGTGAAACGTCGTTGGTGACCATCACCTTCAGCGAGGCGGTGACCGGCTTCACCAATGCTGACCTGACCGTGGCCAACGGCACCTTGAGCGCGGTGTCCAGCAGTGATGGCGGCATCACCTGGACGGCGACCTTCACGCCGACCAGCGCCATCACCGACGCGACCAACGTCATCACCCTGGACAACACTGGGGTGACCGATGCCGCCGGCAACGCTGGGGCCGGTACCACCGACTCGAACAACTTCGCCATCGACACCCAGCGCCCGACCGCGACCATCGCGGTGGCCGACAGCAACCTGGCCATCGGCCAGACGTCGCTGGTAACCATCACCTTCAGCGAGGCGGTGACCGGCTTCAGCAATGCCGACCTGAGCGTGGCCAACGGCACCCTGAGCGCGGTGTCCAGTAGCGATGGTGGCATCACCTGGACGGCGACCTTTACCCCGACCAGTGCTATCACCGACGCGACCAACGTCATCACCCTGGACAACACTGGGGTGACTGATGCCGCCGGCAACGCTGGCGCCGGGACCACCGACTCGAACAACTACGCCATCGACACTCAGCGCCCGACCGCGACCATCGTGATGGCCGACAGCAACCTGACCGTGGGTGAGACCACCACGGTGACCATCACCTTCAGCGAAGCGGTGAGCGGCTTCACCCTGGCCGACCTGACGGCGCCCAACGGCACCTTGAGCGGGCTGTCCAGCAGCGACGGCGGCATCACCTGGACGGCCACCTTTACCCCGACGGTCAACGTGCAGGACACCACCAACGTCATCACCTTGAACAACACCGGGGTGGCCGACTTGGCCGGCAACGTCGGTGCCGGTACCACCAGCTCCGCCAACTACACAGTCAGTACCCTGCAGCCCACGGCGACGGTGGTGGTGAGCAACCCGGCCCTGCGCGTGGGTGAAACCAGCCAGGTGACCTTCACCTTCAGCGAGGCGGTGACCGGCTTCACCAATGCCGACCTGACGGTGGCCAACGGCACCCTGAGTGCGGTGTCCAGCAGCGACGGCGGCATCACCTGGACCGCCACCTTCACCCCTACCAACAACATCACCGACAGCACCAACCTGATTACCCTCGACAACAGTGGCGTGGTAGGCGCGAGCAGTGGCAATGCCGGCTCCGGCACCACGAACTCGAACAACTACGCCATCGACACCCAGCGCCCGACCGCCACCATCGTGGTGGCCGACAGCAACCTGGCCATCGGCCAGACGTCACTGGTGACCATCACCTTCAGCGAGGCGGTGACCGGCTTCACCAATGCCGACCTGACGATCGCCAACGGCACCCTGAGCGCGGTGAGCAGCAGCGACGGCGGCGTGACCTGGACCGCGACCCTGACCCCGGCCGCCGGTATCACCGACACCAGCAACCTGATCACCCTGGACAACACAGGCGTGACGGATATCGCGGGCAACGCCGGCACCGGCAGCACCGATTCGAACAACTACGCCATCGACAGCCAGCGCCCGACAGCCACTATCGTGATCGCCGACCCCAATCTGACAGCGGGGGAGACCACCACGGTAACCTTCACCTTCAGCGAAGCGGTGACCGGTTTCACCAACGCCGACCTCTCGGTGGCCAATGGCACCCTGAGCGCCGTGAGCAGCAGCGACGGCGGTATCACCTGGACTGCCACCTTCACCCCGAGCAATGGGGTGAGGGACCTCAGCAATGTGATCACCCTGAACAACACCGGTGTCAGCGACCTGGCCGGCAACGCCGGTGTCGGCACTACCTCGTCGGCCAACTACACAGTCGACACCGTCGTCCCCACGGCCACCGTCGTGGTCGCCGACACGGCCCTGCGCGTTGGCGAGACATCTCTGGTGACCATCACCTTCAGCGAAGCGGTCAGCGGTTTTACCCTGGCCGACCTGAGCGTGGCCAACGGTACCTTGAGCGGGTTGAGCAGCAGCGATGGCGGCATCACCTGGACCGCGACCCTGACCCCAACCAGCAATGTCGAGGACACCAGCAACCTGATCTCCCTGGACAACACCGGCGTCGTGGATGCGAGCTCCGGCAACGCCGGGATAGGCAGCACCGACTCCAACAACTATGCCATCGACACCCGAGCGCCCAGCGTGACCAGCGTCGGAGGCCCGGCCGGGGTTTCCTACAACGCAGGCGACGCCCTGGTGTTCGTGGTCAACGCCAGCGAAGCTGTGCAGGTGGCGGGTTCGCCGCGCCTGGCCCTGGACATCGGCGGCCACACGGTGTTCGCCGACCTGGTGGCTGGGGCCGGCACCACGACCCTGGTGTTCCAGTACACCATCCAGCCCGGCGACAACGACAGCGATGGTGTCACCGTCACCGGTCTCACCGCCAATGGCGCGACCCTGACCGACGCAGCGGGCAACGCCATGAACCTGACCCTCAATGGTGTGTCCGACACCCATCAGGTGCTGGTCGACACCCAGGCGCCGACAGCGGTCGGTATCGTCACCCTCGACCCGTCGCCGAGCAATGCACAGAGTGTGCGTTTCACGGTGACCTTCAGTGAACAAGTCAGCGGTGTCGACCTGGCCGACTTCACGCTGGTCGGCAGTGGCTCGGCATCCGGCACGCTCAGTGGCCTGCAAGCGCTGGGCGGCGGTGTCTATGTGATCACCGTCAGCGGTGTGAGCGGGACCGGTACCTTGGGCCTGAACCTCAATGGCAGTGCGACCGACATCACCGACGTGGCTGGCAACGCGTTGGTAGGGGGGCTCACCGGTGCCGTGTACAGCATCGACCGCGATGCCCCCACGGTGGGCAGTGTCAGTGTGCCGGTCGGCGTCCTCTACAACACCGGCGATGTGCTCACCTTCGTGGTCAACACCAGCGAAGCGGTGGTGGTCGACGGGGTACCCCGTCTTGCCTTGGATGTGGGCGGGCGCACGGTGTACGCCGACTTCGTGGCCGGCTCGGGCACGCCGACACTGGTATTCCAATATCAAGTCCAGGCCGGTGACAACGATGCCGACGGCATCCAGGTGCTGGGGCTGTCGGCCAACGGGGCGAGCCTGAGGGACGCCGCCGGCAACGCGCTGACACCGGCTCTTGAAAATGTCGGTGACACCCATGGTGTGGTCGTCGATGGTACGCCACCCACCGTGGTGTCGATCGTGGCCAACCCCTCGCCGACACCAGGTGGCCAGTCGTTTACCGTGACCTTCAGTGAGGATGTCAGCGGTGTCGACCTGGCAGACTTCGAGCTGGTGGGCAATGGCAACGCCAGCGGCACCCTGCAATCGCTGGTGCGTCTCGACGGTCGCACCTGGCAAATCAACGTCGGCGGTGTGGCCGGCGCCGGTAGCCTGGCCCTGGCGCTCAGATCCAGTGGTACCGGCATTACCGATGCTGCGGGCAACGCGCTGGTCGGCGGCTTTATCGGGCAAGGCGTGGCCCTGCAGTCGAACGACGGTGATCCGGAGTTCCGGGCCTATCCGCCCGCGCAGCCGGTGCAGGTCAGCCCGGGCATGCCTGTGTCGGTCTCGCACCTGCCGGTGACCGCGCCATACCAGTCACCGCTGTTGCCACAACCGTTGTTCGAGGTTCCGACATCGGGTGGCGGGCTGCCGACCTTGGGCAACCTGTTCATCCAGAACGGCGCGCTGGCGCCGAGCTATCTGGCCCAGGTATTCGCCGGTCACCAGGGTGACAGTGCCATCGGCAATGGTTCTGGGGCCGGCTTCCTCGGCTTTGGCGGTGGGGACGCCAATGTCTTCGGGGCCAGCAGCCTGGCCAACATCTTCGACAAGACGCTGCCGGATGACGGTGGCCAGTTCGAGCTCAGCGGCGGCAAGCCGTTCCGCCAGGGAGCGGAGGCAGAGAAGGGTTTGACCGGGGCTCCAACCCTGGGGCAGCAACTGCAGGCCTTCCGGGAGGGGGAGCAACGTCAGGCCAGGCAACTGGCGCAGGCGTTGGGGCAGGTAGAGGTACCCGCGCCGCAGGCATGAGCCAGCGGACGCAAGCTATCCATTAGAAGAACAGCAGTGCCGTACCAAGGGGGCGGACAGGGATGAGCAGAGCATCGAGGATTTTCGCGGTAAGCGTGCTGGCGTTGGCGGTGACGGGGTGCGCGGTCAAGACCCAGCCCATTGACCGCAGCGTCAGCGAGCAGCGGGCAAAGGCCGACCTGGCCAGTATGTTCAAAGGCCAGGAGGCGCTGCACGGGCCGCTGACGTTGCACCAGGCCATGGCCAGGGCGGTCAAGTACAACCTGGAGGCCCGCCTGAAAGTCATGGAGGAGGCCCTGGCCCAGCGCCAGGTTGACCTGGCCAGCTTCGACATGCTGCCACGCATGGCCCTGTCGGCCGGTTATGCCGGGCGCAGTAACGTCAGCGCGTCGAGCAGCCGTAGCGTGCTGACCAACACCCAGTCCCTGGAGCCGTCGACCTCCCAGGACCGTGACCGCGACGTGGCCGACCTGACCATGGTCTGGAACGTTCTCGACTTCGGCGTCAGCTACGTCAGCGCCAAGCAGCAGGGCGACCAGCGCCTGATCGTGCAGGAGCGTCGGCGCAAGGTGGTGCAGACCATCATCCAGGACGTGCGCTCGGCCTATTGGCGGGCCGTGGCTGCCGAACGCCTGCTCAAGCAGATCGATGCGCTGATGGTGCGCGTCGACCAGGCCAGGGACAACAGCCAGCGTCTGGGCGAGCAACGCATCGGCGATCCGATCCAGGCGCTTGGCTACCAGCGCGCGCTGATCGAGGCCACCCGCCAGTTGGAAGAGCAACGTCGGGCCTTGTCGCTGGCCAAGACCGAGCTGGGCGCGTTGATCAACCTGCCGCCCGGCACCGAGCTGACCCTCGCCGCCACCGACGACTACAGCGTGCCGGAGCTCAAGGTGGGCCTCGAAGCGCTGGAGCAGCAGGCCTTGGCGACCCGTCCCGAGCTGCGTGAGCAGGACTATCAGGCACGTATCAGTGCCGCCGAGGTGCGCAAGTCGATGCTGCGCATGTTGCCGGGGTTGGAGTTTTCGGCCGGCGGTCACTACGACAGCAACAGCTTCCTGATCAACCAGCATTGGGCCGATTATGGCGTGAAGGTCACCTGGAACCTGTTCAACGTGCTGTCGGGGCCTGCCTCCATAGATGTGGCCAAGGCCGGCGAGCAGGTGGTCGAGGCACGGCGCCAGGCCATGTCCATGGCTATCCTGGCACAGTTGTACGTGGCCAACGCCAACTACAATGAAGCCCGTCGCCAGTTCACCACCAGCCAGCAACTGGTGAGCCTCGACCAGCAGATCGTCGAGCAACTGCGTAACCGCCACCAGGCACAAGGGATCGGCGAGCTCGAGCTGATCCAGGGCGAGCTGAACGCGCTGCAGGCCGACCTGCGTCGCGATTTGGCTTATGCCGAGCTGCGCAACAGTTATGGCCAGCTGTTCGCCAGCGCCGGCCTCGACCCGCTGCCGCAGAGCCTGCCGTCCAATGAGCTGGCCGATATTGCCCAGGCCTTGAGCAACAATGAGGCGCGCTGGCAGCGTGGCGATATCGCCCCGGGCAGCTGAGCGCAACCAGCAGGCGCGGGGCCAGCCCGCGCCTACTGCGGTTGGTACAGTACCCGCTGCTGTACGTACGCCAGCAGTTGCGCCGTTGCTATCGACAGCGGCACGTGTGCCGTCTCCACCACCAGCTCCGGCCGCTCCGGCACTTCGTAGGGCGCATCGATCCCGGTAAAGGCCGCCAGCTCTCCCGCTCGGGCGCGGCGATACAGGCCCTTGGGATCGCGGGCCTCGCAGGTGGCCAGATCAGCGTTGACGTGCACCTCGTGGAAGCCCGCCTTGCAGGCCTGGCGTGCGGCGGCGCGCCCCGCGCGATAAGGTGAGATCAACGCGGCGATGCATATCAGCCCGGCATCGGCGAACAGCGCCGCCACCTCGGCTGTGCGGCGGATGTTTTCATGGCGATCCTCGGGTGAGAAACCCAAGTCGGCATTTAGCCCTGTGCGTAATACATCACCGTCGAGCACGTAGCAGCCATGTCCCAGCTCTTGGAGCTCTCGGGCCAGGGCCTGGGCCAGTGTCGACTTTCCCGCGCCTGAGAGTCCGGTAAGCCAGATGACTGCGCCAGATCGGGCACGTGCCGGTGGATGTTCATCGCTTCCTGCGTGATGCACCTTGGGCGTCTCCGAAAGGGGGAGGGGCCCAGTGTACTGCGCGGCGTGGTGGTATGTCAGTGGCCGGAAAACAGCAGTTGGGCAACGCTTGGATCGGTCAGCAGGTGGGCGGGGTCATGGCCAATGCCCGGCAGTACGTACTGGCGATGCGCGAGCGCTATCGACCAGCGCTGGGAAAGTAAAGCCTCGTAGCGCAGGTAGTTGAGTTGCCGCTCGACCCGGTCACGGCCCTGGGCCTGGGCTGCACAGCTGCGGTCCATGATCCGGCTGTGCGGGTGACGGTCGCGCTCGCCGACCAGGTAGGTCACGTCGCGTGCGGCGTAGCGGCTGAGCACCTGGCGGGCATCGAGATGCTGCGTGGCGAAGTAGTCCGGTGCGCCCGGCAGGCCATAGCGGTAACGGTCGTAGTCGGGGCACTGCGCGGCAGCTAAAGGGGCGAAGCCTTCGCCAAGGGGGCGGTTGGCATCCAGGTACAGGTAGGTGGAGGGGCTGGCGACAATGTAGCGCACGTGGATCCCAAGGGCTCGCAGCGCCTGGTCGCCCGTGCCGAGCAGCGTGTAGCGCTGCAACAGTTGGCCGCCGGCGGAATGACCGATCAACGTGATGTCTTCAAGGTGTGGAAATCGATGACGATCGCCAAGGTAGGCGAGAAGGTCGTCGAGCACCGCGAATGCTGAGATGCCGGTGCGTCCGGCCACGGACTCGTGGCCCTGCAGCCATTGGTTTTTTACCCACAAGGGCGCAGTGGGCGTTGTCTGGGGATCGTCTTCGCTGAAGAAGCGGGGGGCCAGCAGCAGCGTGTCGTCCTGGGTGAGTCCCGCATTGCCGAGCAGGATCAGGCCGTTGCGATAGTAGTGGTCGGCATCACGGTGCACGCCATGGAGCACGATCACTGCGTGTTGGACCGGCAGGCGGATGTCGAGCCTGACATTGGCATAGGTGAAGAAAGGGTAGGGCGCAGGCTTGCCCAGCGCCATCGTCTGCATGGCGTCGCCGGCCCACGCGGGCCAGGCCAGGCAGGCGAGCAACGCCAGCAGCACTCGATAACCGGTACGTAGTTGATCATTTGGCACCTTGGCGCACTCCTTCTATATAGCGCAGCACTGCGGGCGACTTTTCGAAGCGGCGGTGCACCAGGCTCAGCCATGAACTTGCCTGGGCGTCGGCGATGGGCCGGTAGTTGACCTGGGGCAAACTGATACGCTGGACCACCGACGCCGGTACCACGGCCACGCCCTGGCCCAGTGACACCAGGGTGAGTACCGCCACCAGGCTGCCCGGTTGCGGCCCCAGGCGCGGGGTGAAGTTGCCCTGGGTGGCAATTGCCAGTGTGCCGGAGATCTGCTCGGGCAAGATGAAGGTTTCGTCGGCCAGGCGTGAGGCCGAGATGGTCTTCAGTTCGTTGAGGCGCGAGCTGGCCGGTAGCGCCAGGACGAAATCTTCCTGATGCAAGGCGACGGCTTTCAGGGGCTGCGGCAGCTCCATCGGTGAACGCAAGTAGGCGAGGTCGAGTTGCCCCTCGTCGACAAGAGAGGGGAGCTCGAGCATGGGCACTTCGCGAATGTTCAGCTGTACGTCGGGATAGGCCTGGACAAACCGACTGACCTGTTGCTGCAGGGTACCGGAGTAAGCTGCCGAGGCAACGTAGCCGAGTTCGATCCTCCCACTGTCGCCGCGACCTGCACGCTGCGCACCCAACTGTGCTGCGTCGAACTGCTGCACCGCCTGTTCGGCCTCGGTAAGCAAGGCACGGCCGGCGGCGGTGAGGCTTACCTCGCGCTGGCTGCGTTCGAACAGCCGCACTCCCAGCTCACGCTCCATGTCCTGGATCTGCCGGCTCAGGGTCGGCGGGGCGATGCCCAGTTGCTCGGCGGCGCGGGTGAAGTGGCCGTGACGGGCGACGGCAAGGAAGTAGCGGAAGTGACGTATCTCCATGGGGCCTCGTTAGCCAGGCGCTAATGACGCGGGACGTGCTGGCTAACAAGCCAGGTGCCCGGCGGCGTTATGGTGAAGGCAACACTACAAGGCTGGCGTCGTGGCGGTAAAGCGGCGACGACCCGCCTGCTCTTTGTAACGGAGCCTTCATGCCTGCCGCCGCCTCACCGCGCTTCACCCTGTTCACCGCCTCGGCGGTGTGCGCCTTGATCATCCTCGACACCAACATCGTCGCGGTTAGCCTGCCCAGCATTGCCCGTGATCTGTCCGGCTCGTTCAGCGACATCGAATGGGTGGTCAGTGCGTATTTGCTGGCGTTCGCTGCCTGTCTGCTACCCGCTGGCAGCCTGGCCGACCGCTTCGGCAGGCGGCGCATGCTGCTGCTCGGCCTGGCGCTGTTCGGCGCTGCCTCGCTGGCGTGCGGCGCCGCGCCCAGCCTGTTGTTCCTTGATCTGGCCCGCGCAGCCAAGGGCATCGGTGCCGCGTTGTTGCTGACTGCCGCGCTGGCCGCCATCGGCCACCGTTTCCACGCACCGCAGGAACGCATGCGGGCCTGGGCCTTCTGGGGCGCCTGCATGGGCGCGACCATCACCTTCGCACCGCTGCTCGGTGGGCTGATCGCCAGTACCTTGGGCTGGCGCTGGATCTTCTATATCAACCTGCCGCTGGTGATCGTGCTGGCGTTCATGGTCGCAAGCAGTATCGAGGAGTCCCGCGACGGTTTGGCGGCGCGGTTCGATCCACTGGGCAGCCTGACTTTCGCCGGTGGCCTGGGCTACCTGACCTGGGCCTTGATCGACGCCAATCGGGTTGGTTGGGATAGCGCCCCCACGTTGGGGCGTCTGCTGATCGGCGTGTTCCTGCTTGGCTTGTTCGTGATGGTCGAGCGCAGCCAGGCGCGGCCGATGGTCGACCTCGGCCTGATGCGCAGCGGGCGTTTCATCGGGGCCTTGCTGGGGATGCTCGCCTATGCCGCCTGTGCGCAGGTGATGATGACCTTGCTGCCGCTGTACCTGCAGAGCGGCTTGCAGCTCTCGGCCCTGGCCGCGGGCGCGGGCATGCTGCCGTTCGCCGTGGCCATGCTGCTCACGCCTCGGCTGGGCATGCGCATGGCTGCGCGCCTGTCGCCGGCCCAGGTGTTCGCATTGGGGTTGGTCCTGGTCGGGGTGGGCAACCTGGCCTGCGCCTGGGCCACCGGCCAGAGTGGCTATGCCGCGTTCGCCCTGGCCAGTGTCGTGCTGGGCGCCGGAGCCGGGCTGCTCAATGGCGATACGCAGAAGAACATCATGGCCTGCGTGCCGCGTGAGCGCACCGGTATGGCTTCGGGGCTGAGCACAACCACGCGCTTCGGGGCCATCGTCCTTGCCATAGGCATTCTCGGCGGCATCCTTGCGGCGCGCAGTGGGCAACTGCTGCGCGATGCCCTGACGCTCCAGGCACCCGAGGCGTTGGGTGTGGCGGGGGAGATGGCTACGCGGGTGGCAGCGGGGGATCTGCATGCCGCGTTGGCGTTGCTCGACCCAAGGTTGAGAGAGGTGGCGGCACCACTGGCGCACCAGGCGTTCATCGGCGGCTTCGAGGCGGTGCTGTGCAGCGCGGGTGTCGCGGCGCTGATTTTTGCGGTGCTGGTGGGGGTATTGCTGAACAAGCCCTTGCCGATCGGTGAGGCTCCTCATCAGACAGCGCCGGACATTGCAAATATATGAAATAAACGGTTGACGGGCTTTCAGATCCCCTTATAATGCGCCCCACTTCCAGCGACATCGGAACGAAAAACTCCTTGAATATCAATGAGTTGATTGTTGAAGAGGGTGGCGGAAGTGCTTCGATCATCTGATCGGCAGCGGTGAAAAAGGCAGTTGACAGCAGGTTGTAACGCTGTATGATTCGCCTCCCGCTATGAGAGATCGCAGCG